>CAJPPQ010000025.1 GCA_905372605.1 Porphyromonadaceae bacterium | reverse complement strand
AACGCTGTATCAACCTCGATGTGCGTTATATGCTCTTCATTATCGACAAATTTGCAGGAGCCCGTAATCTTATCGACGAAATGAAGATAGTACGATAACGTATTTTGGGCGTTTGATTGTTTGATAAATATAATAGGGGCGATAATTATTCGTCCCTATTTTGTGTTATTTCTGTCCGATAAAATGTTTAATTAAACAACAGAACTAAACTTCTACCAAGAAGTCAACCCTGTTGTTTTTATTGGACAACAATGAAATAATATTCCCTTTGAAGCCTCATTATCGTACATTACATTTAAAAAAAACAGTCTATTTATATCGTAAAAAAATAGTAACTTTGCACAAACTTTTGTTTGTAGTACGGTGATAATTATTTAATTACAATTGATATGAGAAGATATAGTATTAGAGCTATCGTAGCTGCTTTATTTTTAATTTTTACACTTGGACTTAATGCACAGAGCCAACAAGTGCTTATGACAATAGGCAACCACCAAATAAGTGCCGATAATTTTGTCTATTTATTTCTAAAAAACGATACTAAAAAAGTCGATAAGCACGATATAGAAAAGTATCTGACGCTATTCAAGAATTTTAAATTGAAAGTTATTGAAGCTCAATCATTAGGGTACGATACGACTGCATCGTTCAAAATGGAGTATAATTCATATCGCAATCAAGTGGCTGCTAACTATTTGATGGATCGAAATATGGAGCAAAAACTTATAGATGAAGCTTATCGTCATCTCAAAGAAGATGTCGAATTGAGCCATATTTTACTTCGTTTCCCTCCAAATACCACTCCATCAGATACTTTGGCTACATATAAAAAAGCTCTGTCTGTAATCAAACGTCTCAAAAAAGAGAACTTTTCACAAGTAGCTTTGTCTGTATCCGACGATAGTAGTGTGAAAGAGAATAAGGGCAATATCGGTTGGTTTACGGGACAGATGGTAGCTTATCCGTTGGAAGAGGCAATGTATTCGTCACCAATAGGTAAGGTGTCGATGCCCATACGTACCGATTACGGATATCATATCATAAAAGTTACAGGTCGTCGTCCTGCTGTGGGTAAGGTTCAGGTCGCTCATATATTCAAAAAATATCCCGAACAAGCTACCGATGCTCAGAAAGAATCGGTACATAAGTCGATATTGTTTATCGAAGAATTGCTCAAAGAGGGCGAGAAATTCGAAGAGCTTGCCAGTACCAATTCCGACGACCATTCGTCTGCATCTCAGGGAGGTGTATTACCTTATTTTGGTGTCGGACGTATGGTTGGCGAGTTTGAACGTGCGGCTTTTGCTCTGAGAAACAAAGGTGATATATCTGCTCCTATCGAAACTCAGTATGGTTGGCATATATTGAAACTTATTGATAAAAAGCCTGTTGAGAGCTTTGAGGTGCTGAAGCCCGAGATTTTGCGATCTTTTGCTCGCGATGGTAGGTCGCAAGTGTGTCGGAATGCATTTGTAGATAAACTTAAAAAGGACTACAATTACAAACGCAATGAGGCTAATTTTCAGGAGCTTATAGAATATGCTAAGAAACATACTCATCCCGATTCGAACTATTTGTCGGGTGCCGATAAATTTCGCAAGCCGCTATTTACAATAAAAGACCACAATGTAACACAAGATAACTATATAAAATACATATACTTATCGTCGAAGAGTAACGTAGATAATACAGTAAATCAGACGTATGGCTTATACGATAAGTTTGTAAACGAAGAAATATTACGATTCGAAGATAGCCAATTGGAGCAGAAGTATCCCGAATTTAAGCAACTTCTGCAAGAATATCACGATGGTATATTGTTATTTAATATATCTAACGATGTGATCTGGTCGAAATCATCCAACGATACTATTGGGCTTGAGCGTTATTTTGCCCAGAATGCCCAAAAGTATAAGTGGGATATTCCTCGTTATAAAGGTAGAATCTTCTATTGTAAAGATAAAAAGATAAGTAAAGACCTGCAGAAGAGGGCGTTGAAGATGTCTGATACTGATATTGTCGCTTATATTGCTAAAATTAATAAAGACAGTATGATCGTCGATACCGAGCAAGGAATGTGGGTTAAAGGCGATAATAAAATCGTAGACAATCTTGGATTTAAAGATAAAAATGTAGTATTTACGCCTACCTCGAAATATCCTTATGTATTCGTTGTGGGTAAGGTGATGAACGCTCCTGCAAGCTACCACGATGTGAGGGCTGCCGTCGTTTCCGATTATCAAGACTATCTGGAGTCTGAATGGGTCAAAGCTCTCGAAAAGAAATATCCCGTAGTAATCAATCGGACGGTATTGAAAGCTCTCGAAGAACGACTCGTAAAATAGAGTTCGTCCGATACAAAATCTTGATATCTTCGATATGTAATTCATATCCATCTGTATGAAATATTTATATATCTGTTTGCTATCGATATTGGTGGTACTGTCTTTGCAGAGTTGTAAGAGAGGAATGTCACCTAATGATTACAACGAACTTGTAGTGAACCTCCACGAAAGCTCGTGGCAATATTTTCAAGATAAGTCGAGCGAATTGTATGATAATGAAATACACGGAGATACCTCGAAAAATATAATCGATAGTATAGGATTTATTTTCGATACCATTATTGAGACATTGGATAGTGTTAAATATCCGAGAGAGGCACACCGATTCCATCAAGCTACAATAAAACTCTTTGAATATATGAGAGATAGCGTGATTCCTCTTTATACTGTTACGCTCGATTACAAACCGGAGAGTTACGAGTGGTACAAGGCTTGGAACGATATCGATTCTATTTTCAGAGGTAGAGTGTCGCAGCTTGAAAATAGCCTTATCGAGGAGCAGATTAAATTTGCCGAAAAAGTGAGTATAAATTATTAATAATATTGATTATATATAATCAGCATAATATAATATATATAGTATCTATATGAAAATATTCGAATTGAAGCGTATGGCTGATTATTGTGGCTTTGTGTCTCTGATACAGCATGTTGAGGTGCGGTCGGCTGCAGGTAGAAAACTATTGCAAAATACCGAATTTTGTGTCGACCCTTCGATAATATCGCTTGAACTTACTAATACACAAAGAGTAATATCGTTGCTTGGCGATGATGCTAATAAAAAGAGTATCAATACCTTATATCAGCTTTTCTCTGATACTAAAGATATAGAAAATACTTTACTTGGGTTGTGTAATAGCAAGATAATGAACGATATAGAGCTGTTCGAGATAAAACAATTTGCTTTTAATGCAAAAAAAATATTGGAGATTATTCTCCAAATGCTTGATAATAAGCTCTTCGACTGCAAGTATGAGATAGACTTCGCTATATCCGATTTCGACGAGGTAATAAAAATTCTCGATCCGGAGAATACTTGTGTACCAACGTTTTATATCTATAGTGCATATAGTAAAACGCTACAGAGTCTACGTGAACAAGAACGACAGAACAAGAACGAACACGAGCTATCTGTAATACAGGTAAGAATATTTGAGATAGAGCAGCAAATACGCGAAGAACTGAGCCGTCGTCTGAAACAGTATTCTGTAAAGTTCTTAAACGCCTTAAAAACAGTGGCATATATTGACCTTCTCTTTGCTAAAGCCGAATTTGCATTGGAATTCGATATGTGTAAGCCCGAAATATCCACAGATACAACTGATTATAAGGCAATATTCAATCCTGAGGTGAAGCAGAGTCTCGAAAAGAGCGGGCGGCGCTATCAGTGTATCGATATTGTTTTCGGACATTTCCCGACCCTGATAACAGGGATAAATATGGGGGGGAAGACACTTATGCTCAAGACTTTGGCGATAAGCCAATTGCTGTTTCAATATGGATTTTATGTTCCTGCTACAGACGCAAATATAGCTATAGTCGACGATGTAATGTACAGTTTTACCGACGAGCAAGACCAGGTACAAGGGCTATCGTCGTTTGCCTCAGAGATGAAGCGTATCGACGAAATAATATCTACTATCGATACCAATCCGCGAGTACTCGTACTCATCGACGAACTTGCACGAACTACCAATCCCAAAGAAGGGGCTGCAATAGTATCGGCTATGCTTGATATATTGCAAGAAAGAGAGGTAAGTTCTTTTATCACAACACACTACGATATAGAGACGTCGTGTAGAAGACTTCGTGTAAAAGGACTGAAAGACGAGGTTATGGCAGGCAATAACCTGAATATTACGTATATACAAAAAGCTATCGATTATAATTTAATCGATGATGTATCGCAAGGTACTCCTAATGAGGCTATTAGAATCGCAGAGATGCTTGGTATAAATAAAAGATTAATAGAAAGGGCTAAGTCGTTAATTTAGAGGTTTGTATTACTGAGCCTAAGCAACGATGAATTTAGCTACCGTATTGATAAGTACCAAAAATATAATTTTAAGGGAGGTAGTAGCTGTAGGTAGTTTATTGTAAGTTACGGCGTTGTTATTTTTTGCAGTTTTAACTGTTATGATACCAATATTTATTCTTAACTTTGCTCGAAGGTTAAGAATAATTTTTATAATAATAGTATATTTGTGACTATATCGATGCGGTTGGTTGTTACTCGTAGTCGGTATTTCTCGTTTAGAGAAGTACAGATAGCTGGTCGTGTAGCGGTGATAATCATATTGTTGTGTGTGTGCTGTACGTCTTTTGCTCAAGATAACTCGCCTGTGATAAATGCTATAATTGAAGAAATTACAGAATATATGGCAGAAAATGAAGAGTCTGAGAACATCGATATAGACCAGATATATGATGATTTACAGTATTTGTACGAACATAAAATAAATCTCAATACAGCTACTCGCGATCAACTCGAACGTTTGCCGTTTCTTTCAAAGGTACAGATAGAGAATATTCTTGCATACGTATATATAACTCACGGTATGAGAAGTATCTACGAAATACAATTGATAGATGGTATAGATTATTTTATTCAAAGACTACTATTACACTTTGTTTTTGTGGGAGATATGCGGGATGAAAGTATGGAGTGGAATACGAAGGAAATTTTTGGGCGTATACGGCACAAAATATTTTCTCGTATAGATGCCGATTTAGAGCAGCGGCGTGGATATGCTGAAAATAAATATTTAGGGTCGCCTCTGTACGAACAGTTTCGATATGCGTTCGGTGCAGGAAAGAATCGTATACAAGCGGGTATAGTTGCCGAAAAAGATAAGGGAGAGCAGTTTTGGGGTAGTTATCGAAAAGGGTTCGACTCATATTCGGCTTATATGCAAGTCGATAAGCTTTGGAAGTTTAGTCATATAGTGATAGGCGATTTTCGTGCTACTTTCGGACAAGGATTGATCATGAACGGAGCTTTCTCTGCCGGCAAGTCGAGTAATGTGCTCAAGGTAAATCCTTCGCAGAGTGGGCTCAATCGTAAATCTTCGTCAGATGAATATAATTTCTTCAGAGGAATAGGAGCTACCGCTCAGTTCGATAGGCTCTCATTTACAGCCCTCTATTCGTTTCGTTACTATGATGCTTCGGTAGATACTCTCGGCAATACGTTTTCGTCGCTCTATACGAGTGGGATATTCCGTACGTCGAAAGATTGGAGCAAACGAGATAATCTCAGTATGCGGGTGTTTGCCCTAAATACAAACTACCGTTTCGACCGTGCCAAGATAGGTGTTACTCTCTATGCCAATCGTTTGTCGATGAGTATGTTGCCCGAAGATAAGCCGTATAAAAGATATTCGTTTCGAGGTGATAGGCAGGCTGCTGCTTCGGTAGATTATTATTGGTCGTTGGGTAGATTTGTCTTTTGGGGAGAGACGGCTCTTACCGACCGCTTGGCAGTGGCGACAATAAACGGATTGAGTATGATGCCAACATCCAATCTTAATATAGTATTTTTACATAGATATTATTCTCGTAGTTACGACCTGTTTTTCGCTAAATCGTTTGGAAAATCATCTAACGTATCGAATGAAGACGGCGTATATCTTGGATTCGAAGTAAATCCAGTAAAGAAATGGAAATTATCTACTTATGCAGATATGTTTAAATTCCCTTATATGAAATATCGGGTATCGGCACCCTCGAAAGGATTTGATGCTTTTGCACAAGTCGATTTCCTGCCTACACGTTATTTGAATATGTACTTGCGTTACCGTTTGGGCGATAAGGAGCAAGATTTTGTCGATAGGTCGCTGCCCACAAGGCAGATATTGAACTACGAAAAACAATCTTTACGCTATAATCTCGAATATAAATACAAAAATATCGTCTTTCGAAGTAAGGTAGAGACAAATGCAGCTAAATCGCCTATGGAGTCTTATACTTATGGCTTTGGGTTCGTACAGGATATAGCGTATAATACTCTGTGGCACAACTTGTCTGTAACTCTGCATTATGTGTTTTTCGATGCTCCAAACTATGCTAATCGTTTGTATTTCTACGAACCCGATATATTGTATTCGATGTCGACTCCAATACTATATGGTATAGGTAATCGTTATGCTATTAATCTTAAAATGAGTGTGGTACGTAATCTTTTTATATATCTGCACTTTTCGCAAACTATATACACCGATAAGAGAACTAAGATATCTTCGGGACTCGAAGAAATCAAAGGCAACATAATGAGTAATTTGAAAGTAGCTCTAAATTGGAAGTTTTAATATGTTTATAAACACATATATAGTTTTTATGTGCATAGTAGTTTCAATATCAAGATTCATTTTTTGAGATATATTATTACTTAATATATTTCTAGGATATTCCGATTGTTTGTTATGGCTAAAACTAAAATAATTATTACTTTTGCACTTGACGAATAAAAAAATAGATGATATATGAAAAAACTATTGATTTTGCCTATCTTATGCGTATTATTTATATCGTGCGAGCGTACGGTTTATGTGGATAGAATAATAGAAAAGCCTGTACCTAAGATAATTAAAGATTTGGAGGTACCTACCGGCTCGTGGCAATATACTAATAAACCCAACAACAATTACTATTTTGCTGAGATAGATATGCCTGAAATAACCAAAAATGTTTATGATAATGCGTTGATAGTTACATATATGGAGGTGTATAACTCCGATAATACTTCTTCGCTGATTCCTCTTCCAAGTGTACGTCACAAGGAGGCATTAGAGGGAGGGAATGTAGTAAGATACACGGAGACAATAGATTGTGAATACTCTATAGGAAAGGTTACGATATTTGTTACTTATTCCGATTTCAAAAGAGCCAATCCCGATCCGGGTACAATTCACTTTTTGATGAAAATAATGTTGTAATATATTAATTAATAGTGTGTTATGAGTAAAAAAGAAAAGAACAAATCAGAAGTATCGAGCCACAATATTATAGCTCTTGGTACCAAACTCGAAGGAACTATATCGCTGGAATCTGATATCCGTATCGAAGGCGAGATAAATGGTAATATCAATGCATCAAGTAAAGTGATAGTGGGGCAGACCGGTGTAGTAACAGGTAATATCGTTTGCGACAATATAGATATTATGGGTACTGTGGTAGGCGATATATTTGCCGATAGTCTGCTATCGCTGAAATCTACTGCTAATGTGAGAGGTAACCTCAATACATCGGTACTTGCAATAGAGCCCAATGCCATATTCGAGGGTAATTGCAAGACGATCAATAAAACCCAGCAACCATCGTAACAGACAAACTATTATGGATGTACGAATCGAGCATTCGTGGAAAGAGGTTTTGCAAGCGGAGTTCGATAAGCCATACTTCGAGCAACTGACAGACTTTGTACGGCAGGAGTATAGGACTTGTATCATATATCCTCCTGCTTCGCTTATATTCAATGCTTTCGATTCGTGCTCGTTTTCTGAGACCAAAGTGGTAATATTGGGGCAAGACCCATACCACGGAGCAGGACAGGCTTGTGGCCTATGTTTCTCTGTAAACGACGGAATACCACTACCACCCTCATTAATAAATATATACCGAGAGATAACCGACGACTTAGGCATACGACCGTTTCCAAGCGGTAATCTGGCTCGTTGGAGTCGTCAGGGGGTATTACTGCTCAATGCTACACTTACGGTAAAGGCAGGATTGGCAGGTTCTCACCAAAATAAAGGTTGGGAGCAATTTACAGATGCCGTAATAGAGGCTATATCGGAAAAGAAGAGAGATGTCGTATTCTTATTGTGGGGTAATTATGCGAAACAAAAAGGAGCACAGATAGACCGTAGCAAACATTTGGTTTTAGAGTCGGGACACCCTTCGCCTATGAGTGCCAATAAAGGTTATTGGTTTGGCAATAAGCATTTCAGCAAAACCAATCGTTGGCTTACCGATAAGGGACTCAAGCCTATCGATTGGCATTGAAGTTTTCTATGGAAAATCCGTTTTCGTCTAAGACGGCATAAGAAAATTCCTCGTAAAAATCGCCTAATATTACTATGTGGCTTCCTGAGGGTATTTGAAGATTCAATACGATATGTCGGTGTCCGAAAATAAAATAATCGATGTGAGTATCGGTATAGTTTTTGGCAAAAGTTACTAAGGGCTCATCGTTTTCTCCTTTATACTCTATGTATGAATGTTTCTTGCGGTTGTTGTTGCTCATCCGACGAGCTATCGCGATACCTATATCGGGGTGTATGGCAGCGAAACATCTTTGCATCACTTTGCTATGAAATAGTCTGCGTGAGATACGAAATATGCGACTCTCGTCGTTGATGCCGTCGCCGTGTGTGATGAAAAATTTAAGCCCCATCAATTCAAATATCTGAGGTGTTTTGTACACTTGCAGTCCTATCTCTTGTTCTAAATATCCGAAAGTCCATAGGTCGTGGTTGCCGATGAAGAAATGTATTTTTATTCCGCTATCTGTGAGCTCTGCCAACTTCCCCAGCAGACGGCAATAACCTTTTGGTACACACCTGCTATACTCGAACCAGAAGTCGAAAATATCGCCTACCAAAAATATTTCGGTAGCATCGTGTCTGACGGTATCTAGCCACGATACAAGTCTTTGTTCGTGCTCTCTGCTGTCGGCTACTATCCGAGTACCGATATGTGCGTCTGACAAAAAGTAATATTTAGGCATATAAGAATATTTTATTCGTAATCGCCGACAAAGGTAGTAAAAAAGAATGAGTAAGCGAGAGTAAAAAGCGGACTTCATTTATCTTCTTAGAGACACATATCGTAGAGGGTGAATATACTATTAATATATTGTGAACTCGCATTCTTGTGTGTGTTTAATGAGTATAAACTTTTTTGAAGAAAAAACTCTTTTCTGACATATGAAAACTATCTTCTCGGGCATAAAAGTACTTTTATGATGGTAAAAGTAGCTTTGACGGGGGTGATAAGTAATCTGGATGGGTAAAATAGCCTCAAAAAGACTGCAAGAACCTATGTTTAACTACAAATAACTAAAAAAATCCCGACAAATACGGAGGTCGATTTGTCGGGTTTATTTTTTGTAATCTGATTAAAATCGGAGATTATTATAACACCACAATAGGTTTTATCAGGTCTTTAGGTTTGTTTCTCATAAGCATAAGAGCTTTTTCTACGTCGTCGAAAGAGTGGAACTTATGAGTAAGCATCGGGCTTACATCGAGTCTACCATACTGCATGAGGCGTGCCAGAAACTCCATATTCTTACGTCCTCCGGGCATTAAGCCGCCTACGATACGTTTGTGTCCCATTCCCAGCCCCCAACTTACGCGAGGTATCTTGATATAATCGCCTTCGCCGAGATAATTTACGTTAGAGACGATGCCGCCCGGTTTCACCATATCGACAGCTTGTCCGAACGTATCGTTGTCGCCGCCTGCAATTATGACTTTATCTACAGGCTTGCCGCCCATAGCGTCTTTTATTTGAGCCACAATATTGCCGTCGTGATAATTGATGATATCGGTAGCACCATAGAATTTAGCTACATCCTGACATATAGGACGAGAGCCAACGGCAAATAGGCGTGAAGCTCCGCGTAATACAGCTCCCGCAACAGCCATCAGCCCTACAGGACCGATACCGATTACTACCACGATATCGCCATGTTCCACTTCGGCAAGGTTAGCTCCGTGGAAACCTGTCGGTACCATATCCGACAGCATTACAGCGTTTTCTATGCTTATCTCTTTCGGCAGATGAGCCAAATTGCCATCGGCTTCGTTGACGTGGAAAAACTCGGCAAAGACCCCGTCTTTGATGTTCGAGAACTTCCAGCCGTTGAGCATACCGTGAGAATGCATCGAAAATCCCGACTGTGACTCTACCGCCATCCAATCGGGTGTAATAGCGGGTACTATCACCTTATCGCCCGGTTTGAAATCTTTTACCAAGTTACCCACCTCTACTACTTCGGCAGAGGCTTCGTGCCCGAGTATAAGATTTTGCCTGTCGCCTAATGCGTGTTCCCATACCGTATGTACGTCAGACGTACATGGAGAGATAGCCAGTGGGCGACAAATAGCATCGTACGGACCGCAAGTAGGTCTATCTTTTTCGATAAGACCTACTTTATCCAATCCTAACATTGCAAATGCTTTCATATTGGTTGATTTTTGAGTGTAATACAAAATATTATTTCTTGTTGCAGCAATCTTTTTTGCCGCCGTCTTTGGAACACTCTTTCTTTCCACCATCCTTGCAGCAGGCTTTTTCTTTGGAGCACTCTTTCTTTTCGGCGTTGGCACATTCACCTTTCGCCTTTGTCATGAGTTCGTATACTTTGTCGAAAAATGCTTTCTTTTCGGAGATAGTCATTTTTTCGAACTTAGCCCATTCGGCATCTACTTCGGTCATAACTTTCTTCACAGAGGCACTCATTTCCGATTCGGCAGCAGCTTTTTTCTTGGCGAAACATTCTGCACGTTTAGCCAGTAGAGCCTCTTGCTCTTCTACCGTAAGTGAGTCGAATTTAGCCCACTTTTCGAGGATAGCGTCTTTGTCGGCACACTCTTTTTGGCACTCTTGCTTCATGGCGGTAGAGTCTTGACATTCGCCTTCGCTTTGAGTATTTTTACCGCCACAAGACCACATGGCTATAGCAGCCACGAAACTTAAAAATACAATTGATTTTCTCATAAGATTTTTTTGATTTTAAATTGGTTGATTATTATTTTGATTATGTGATTGGCAAAGATAATTTATTTTTTTATCAATAAGCCACCGTCCGTATAAAAATCAAGAAAATATATCCGAAAATTTTCTCTTTCCTCTGGCGTAATATTGCCATAACAGTGATTTATTAGATACGATATTAGGTTGTAACGCCGAAGAACCTACGATATTTTTTTCTCTATCGGCAGCGAACGAATCTTTGATTTTTGCAAAGTCTCTCCGTGCTCTCGGTATGCTTGCGGCGTTTTTTATTTTACCCGAAACAAGTAGGTGTATTGCCGCCAAATAATCGAGCCACCAACGAACGAACAAGACTTTTTTGAGTCTGTCGGCAGGCATATTTTTGTATATCAGAGTCAGATTGTTGCGGAAGTTTAGGTATGTCTTCAGAGGGCTATCGTTGCCGAGTACTCCGCTACCGACGTGATATACGACAGACTTTGGTAGGCACATTATTCGTTTGCCTCGCAGGTGCAGCCTCCAACATAGGTCGATTTCTTCTTGATAAGCAAAAAATCTACCATCGAATCCACCTACCTCACGAAAATCTTTTGCCCGTATCACAAGGCAAGCCCCCGAAGCCCACATTACATCTATCGGTTCGTCGTATTGTCCTTCGTCTTTCTCTAAGCAATCGAATATGCGCCCGCGACAAAACGGATATCCGTAGTAATCTATAAATCCACCGCACGCTCCTGCGTATTCGAACGTATCGGGCTTGTTGTAACTCAGCACTTTGGGTTGTAGTGCGGAAATGTCGGTATTACGGTCGAGGTATTCCTCAAGGTATTGCAACCAATTGGGCGTAACTTTTATATCTGAGTTTAATATGACGAAATATTCGTGGTCGAGACGCTGCAAAGCAAGGTTGTAGCCTTGTGCATAGCCATGGTTTTTGTCGAATGTAATCAGTGTTACCCCAGGGAACGACTTTTTGATAAACTCCACAGAGTCGTCGGACGACGCATTGTCGGCAACTACTATTTCCGCTTCGCCCGATAGCTCTACAACGTTGGGCAGAAACTGCTCCAGAAAGTGTTTCCCGTTGTAGTTCAATATTACTACTGCCGTTTTCATATAGGTTGGTTGATTTCTATTGTTCGTCTACATCGGAATATATACCGATACTTAATCCATATTTATACTCTCCGTCGAGGATAGTCTTTATATCGTCGTCGGAGACATTTATTATACCTTCTTTGCTCGCCAAACTACTAACAAAATTAAAAATATCGTCTTCGGCTATCTCAGCTTCGTCGACGGTATCTTCTTCGATAAGACCGTTTTGGTCGTAATACTCGCAGATAAGGTCGAGTACGTATTGTATGGTATCGTCGTCGATACGCTGCTTTTGTTCGTCGGTAAGAGTATTGTGTATAAAGCGTATGGCTTCATTGTCGTCGAACTCTATCAAATCTTTTTCGTCGTTCATAATAATGTTTCTCAAATACTTTATAAAAATAAAGTCCAAAGTTATGAATATTTTTCCACAATAACGATAGAAAATCGAAAATGCGATTTTTTTGTTCAATAAAATGTATTATCTTTGTGGCAAATAATATTTTTGTCTAATTCAATAAATCAATATCATTATGAAAGATAAAATAGGAACTAATGCGGGATTGGTGTGGAACGCTCTTTTG
>CAJPPQ010000024.1 GCA_905372605.1 Porphyromonadaceae bacterium | reverse complement strand
GGGGTAGTTTTTCTATAGATTTATATGCGGTACGCGATCGAAGCAACGGTTTTGTCATCGAAAACGATTTGGTAACATTTACTTTGGTCAATCGAGAACAAGAAATCGGTACATGGCTCGGACGTGAACCCGGAGATATTACTCCGCAGTTTAACTATACAGAGAAAAAACTCTAAGCAATGGACAATAAGATTATTAACGTAACATCTCCACTTCTACCGCCATTGGAAGAATTTTTGCCATACTTGCAAGACATCTGGGACCGTAAATGGCTTACAAACAATGGACACTATCATCTGCAGTTGGAAGATGCTCTGTGTCAGTATCTGAAAGTCCCATACATAAGCCTTTTTACCAATGGTACACTCCCGATAATAGTGGCATTGCAAGCATTGCGTATTACGGGAGAGGTGATAACTACTCCTTACAGTTTCGTGGCTACTACTCACTCTCTGTGGTGGAACGGCATTAAGCCCGTTTTTGTCGATATAGACCTCAATACGGGCAATCTCGACCCCGATAAGATAGAGGCGGCAATCACTCCTCATACTACTGCAATAATGCCGGTGCATGTATATGGCATCCCTTGTGATGTACCTCAAATAAAGGCGATTGCAGACAAATACGGTCTAAAAGTAATATACGATGCCGCTCACGCCTTCGGAGTAGAGGTCGAAGGAAAATCCATACTCGAAGCAGGTGATATTGCCACACTTAGTTTCCACGCAACCAAGACATACAATACGATAGAAGGTGGAGCCTTGATTTGTCGCGATGCTGAGACAAAAAAACGAATAGACTATCTCAAAAATTTTGGTTTTGCGGGCGAAACGACAGTCATTGCCCCGGGAATCAATGGGAAAATGGACGAACTACGCGCCGCTTACGGACTCCTCGAACTAAAATATGTGGATAGAGCCATAGAAAACAGGCATCGAATAGTTAAGACCTACAGACAATATTTGAAAAATACTGTCGGTATTTCTTTCTTTGACGATATGCCGAATGTAAGACATAACTATTCTTATTTTCCGATTTTTGTAGACAAAGCGTCGTATGGCATATCGCGCGACGAGCTCTATTTTAAACTTAGAGATGCAGGAGTATTCGGACGTCGTTATTTCTATCCGCTTATCAGCGAATTCTCTACCTACAGAAATCTGGCGTCGGCAAGCAAAGACAATTTGCCAAACGCTCACAAAATGGCAGATAGAGTGATTTGTCTACCTATGCATCACGAACTGACTGAGGAAAATGTACTAAGAATCACAAAATTGATAACCCAAAGTACTAATTGATTGATTATGAAACTCGGAATAATGCAACCTTATTTTTTGCCTTATATCGGTTATTTTAGTATCATAAAACATACCGACGAGTTCATCTTATTCGATAGCGTACAGTTTATTAGGCACGGTTGGATAGAGCGAAATAGGATATTGAAACAGTCCGGGGGATGGCAATATATCCAAGTACCCATCATCAAAAACAATGGGCGAGACACACTTATAAAAGATATTCGGATCAATAATACGGATAATTGGAAGGCAAAGATATTGGCTCAGATACAGCATTACAAAAAAAAATCGCCTCACTACAACGATGTAATACAACTACTTAACCAAATATTTACAGATGAATTCCATTCCATTACTTCGCTTAATAAGAAATCTATAGAGGTGATATGTAGTTATTTAGGGATTAATCGTAAGTTCCCTATCTTTTCTGAGATGAATCTGAAAATAGATAAAGTATCTGCTCCTGACGAATGGGCTCTGAATATATGTAAAGCCTTGGGAGCTAATTATTACATAAACCCTATTGGAGGATTGGAATTTTTCGACCGCACCAAATACCAAAAGCAAAATATAGAGATACGTTTTATGCAATCTCAATTAACTGAATATAATCAATTTGGAGGCGCATTCGAAGCAGGATTATCTATCGTTGATGTTCTTATGTTTAACTCTATAGATGAAGTCAATATGATGTTGGATAAATATACGTTGATATGATTAATCCTAAAAAGTTTGCTATATATTGTTCAGGGAATGCATCGAGAGTAATTAGATTCTACACAGACACATACAATTTAGAAACATTCTTTCCTAATGTAGTAATCTATGATGGCGATAGTAAAGATACTCTGTCTACATTGTTGAAAATATTTCAAGAACGGCTGAAATACATCAACTTTGATTTATTGAACGATGAAGAAAAACGAAAAATAAATACCTATACCTCACAATTCATCTTTCGTACTATGCAAGACTCTAATAGTGAGTACTTAATATGTTTTGGACGGCGAATACTCAAAAAAGATATTATAAATGCCTATTCGGGACGATTGATAAATTTTCACCCAAGCCTTTTACCTGCTTTCAAAGGATTACAAGCAATAGATCAAGCATTAGCAGCAAACGCCTCTATATTAGGCAATACTGCACATTACATAGATGAAAAAATCGATAATGGAAGAATAATTATACAGTCGGCAATGAAATGCGAAGATTTTGTGGATTATGAAGATGTTTTAGAATTACAATTCCCTATGTTAAAGATTATTCTTAGAGATATATTGGGTTTTGAGGTGTCGCAAGAAAGCATTTTCGCAGAGATAAAGGATAGAAAAAAAGGTTATTTATTGCCTACCAATGTATTAAAGATTTAGAGATAAGATAATTTGTAAATATATTTATTCCAAAGCTATATGATCAATACTTCTGATAAGATGGTAAGCGTATTTATGTTAGCATACAATCACGAAAAGTACATTGCCGAGGCAATAGACAGTGTCCTAATGCAAAAGACCGATTTTGATTTTGATATTGTTATCGGCGAAGATTGTAGTACCGATGCTACCCGTCGTATAGTTCTGGAATATGCCCAAAAATATCCAAATAAAATCAAACCTATCCTACATAACGTAAATGTCGGAGCTATGCTCAACCAAATGTATGTTTTAGAGGCTTGTACAGGTAAATATGTAGCTATGTGCGAAGGCGACGACTATTGGACAGATCCGTTTAAACTACAGAAACAAGTCGATTTCCTCGAAACTAACAAAGAGTACGTACTTGCTACTCACGGATATAGGATAGTAAAATACGATAGCGCCCCTCACACGATAGACCACAGTGAGTTTATAGGCAATAATAATACTGACGGATTCGAATTCGACAAGGATTTTACTCTGTATCATTGGGTTACTCAGCCTGTTACGGCTCTCTTTCGTCGCTCGGCGTTTAAAGTCGATATCAGACAATACTGTTATTTTCGCGATGTGCATCTATTTTATCATATCCTGAAAAACGGCAAAGGATATTTCCAAAATTTTGTCGGAGCAGATTATCGACTACACAATACCGGGATAGATTCTACTGTCGAGGGAATTGAGCGACGTTGGCTTGAATATAAGATTTATAGAGATTTATTCAACGGCAGCCGTAATGATGATAGCTTAAAGAAAAGATTTATAAGACAACAGAGCGATTATCTTACTCTTATTTGTGATGAAACGCGACAGCACTCCAAACATAACACACTACATACCAAAGAGTTTATCTTCGATAGCTTGAAATACTGTGGAATTATTAAATTTGCTGTCGTAATGAAAAAAATATTATTGTCGTACTTAACTCGTAATAAGTAATGTGTTCAGACTCTTCATCATTGGTTTCCATAGTTTTACCTGTTTATAATGGAGCTCGTTTTTTGGCAGAGTCTATCGAGAGCTGTCTGGCTCAGACATACGAAAATTGGGAGTTGATTATAGTAAACGATTGTTCCACAGACACTTCCCTCGATATTGCCAAAAATTTTGCCTCCAAAGATACTCGTATACATGTATATAGCAATGAGATAAATAAAAAACTACCTGCCTCTCTTAACGAAGGTTTTCGGCATGCGAGAGGCAAATATTACACATGGACCTCACACGACAACCGTTTTCATCCCGATTTTCTGAGAGTTTATGTAGACTATCTCGAACATAATCCTTCAATCGGTTTTCTTGCCGGGTCTTATCAAGCTATTGATACAGACGGCAATATGCTCTATAAAGTCTCTCTTAGAGACCCAGAAAAGTTTATCCCTTTAGTAAATACTGTGGCTTATGCCTTTATGTATCGTGCCGAAGCAGCTCGAATGGCGGGCGAATACGATGAGAATTTATTTTTAGTCGAAGACTACGAATATTGGGTACGACTATGGATGTGTACGAAGGTAGCCCGTATCGAAGAATGTCTCTATTTTACACGTGTTCACTCGGGGACACTTACAGAGAGTCGCAAAAAAGACATCGCTCGTAAATTGCTCGAAATGAGACTTATGTATTTCGATAGATTTACCGAACGACTTAAAAAAACTCCAAGCCTACTCCGCGATTTTTTTATTTCCATAGCCGACAACACTTCCGGCCGACAGTTTATAATGTTATACCTCAAGATGTTTGCTATATCACCTATTCGCTTTGGTTTATATTATATATCGGTTTATCGTCCGTTGAAGTTTCTCAAAAAGTTCGATTGGTATTGGGCTTTAAAACGAAAAGTATTTAACAAATAAATCCTTCTGAAAATGAAAAAACTAACAGTATTGATGCCCGTGTATAATGTCGCTCCTTATGTGTCAGATGCCATTGAGAGTGTGCTTAGTCAGACCTACTCCGACTTCGAGCTGTTGGTCTTAGACGATTGTTCGGCAGACAATACTGTCGATATTGTCAAAAGTTTCAAAGACTCACGTATTCGTCTTGTTCGCAATGAAGTGAATTTAGGTTTGGCAGAAAATCTCAATAAAGGTATCGAATTGGCTGATACCGAATTTATTGCACGTATGGATGGCGATGATATTGCATCTCCTTTATGGTTGGAAAAAGGTGTCGCTACGTTGGATAGTCGTCCGGAGGTGGGAATATGCAGTTTTGGGTTTGAGTTTTTTGGAGACAAAAACTCACTTGTACGTTTTCCCGAACACAACGAAGATTCTAAGGCAGAAATGCTATTCGGTTGTACAGTAATAGTTCCCGTATTTCGCAGGAGTATAATGGTCGACAATGGATTACGATACGAAACCTCGGCATTTCCTGCCGAAGATTACTCTATGTGGTCGTATTGTTATCGTGTTACTCAAGTGTATAATGTTCAGGAGACTATGTTTCGCTATCGCACTCATAACACTCAGATTTCCACCGAAAAACGCAGATTGCAGATAGAGAAAGCCAATAATGTACGTCTCAGAATGCTCGATTGGCTCAATCCAAACTTTTCTGAGTCTGAAAAACAGTTTTTTGTAGACCACTTTGCTACTTGTAATATTCGTGATAAACATAGTTTGATAGCTATAAAAAAATTTGCTGATAAACTGGTAAGTAAAAACATATACGGGCACTATTCTTCAGAGGCTTTGGCAAGAAGGTGTGCTATCCATATAGCTTACAGCACATTAAGTTTTGTCGAAGATCATTACTTCTCGAAAAGATACTCTCTTGGGAACTTCATTAAATTGCTATTCAGTGGCTTATACTCGACCATACCTATCAAACACAGATTTAAACTATTAGCTAAATGCATTTTAATGAGAAGAAAATGAATATCTTAGACAAAATCAAAAGGAAGATTCACAATCTCTCTCACCCCGAGTTGGGAGTTGTATTGATGCTACACAGGGTCGTCGATAGCAGAAGTCGTATCGAAGCAAATAGAGAACTTGAAATTACTGCCGATTTCTTGGAGCAAACTATTCTCAAATACCGACAAAAAGGATATGCCTTTGTAAATCTCGATGAAGTGACGAACATAATAGAGAAAGGCAAAACCAAACATAAGTTTGTGTGTTTCACCTTCGACGACGGATACAGAGATAACTATGAGATAGCTTATCCTATTTTTAAGAGGTACAATATCCCTTTTACCATTTATGTAACAACCGATTTCTACGAACAAAAAGCGTTACTGTGGTGGTATATGTTAGAATATCTTGGAGTTACTGATGAAGAATTTCTCGCCTATCGCAAAAAAATATTCGATATTAAGACTTCTGAGATAGAAAGTGCTTTTAGAGAGTGGTTTCCCGGCAGGAATTATTCTTTTGCCGATATGGTAAATAAAATGTCGCTTACCGTCGCCCAGATTAAAGAGCTATCGGATAGCGGCTTATGCTGCATTGGGTCTCATACTGTTACACACCCGAGATTAGACAAGCTTACTCCCGAAGAGCAAAGAGATGAAATTTCAACCTCAAAACATAAATTAGAGGCTGTCGTAGGCAAACAAGTGGAGCATTTTGCTTTTCCATACGGATGTTATAACACTGCTACAGTGCCAATTTTAGCTGAGTGTGGCTATAAGACTGCGGTTAGAGCCTATGGTGGCATAGTAAGAAAGGGAGCAGAGTTATTGCAAATTAATAGAGTATTTTTAAGGTAGTAGTGTGTTGGTTAATAAGAAATGAATATAGCAGAACAATATAATTCACTAAAGCAGCGAGTCTACGATTATCGTTATAACTTTGGTAGCAATATCAAATATTATAATTTTTGGAAAGGCGAGAAACCCAAAGAAATATGGTTCTCGCGATTTATTAATAGTCACAACTTAGCTCAGAAAAAAAAAATATATTTTTTCTCCGTATTGGGCGAAAAGAAACATATACATTTAAGAAAGAATAGAATAAATATTTTCTTTTCTGGAGAAAATATGTACTCTGATAGATTTATGCCATATCGGTCGTTTTGTGAAAAACAACACTTCGATCTATATATCGATTTTACTACTTATGCTAATAAGAATTCTATAAGGTTTCCTCTGTGGTTGATGTTTATGTTTGAACCGGAGGCAACCTACAACGATATAAAAATAAGGGTTGGACAATTGAGATACCCTAATCTTGAGAAAAGACAACGATTTTGCTCATTAGTAGCAAGTCATGACTTTAATGGTATAAGAGGAAAAATGTTTGATGCTTTATCTTCTGTCGATAAGGTGGTTGCCGCAGGAATATTCAGGAATAACTCGGACGAACTCCACTCCACTTATAAAAATAATAAACACAATTTTATAAAACAGTTTAAGTTCAATATATGTCCGGAAAACTCTAATCATCCTCTTTATGTTACAGAAAAAATATTTCAGGCTATCGGCGCCGGTTGTATTCCTATTTATTGGGGGGGAGGTAATAACCCTGAATATAATATCTTAAATAAAGATGCCATCATGTTTTGGAATGAGAATGATAACACAGAACTCATAAGAGTTATAAAGGAAATAAATACAAACATTCATACGTACAATAACTTCGCAAAACAACCAAGATTACTACCTGGAGCAGAAGATATTGTTGCAGAGATGTTTATTTCATTAGAAGAAGCCATACTTAATGTAAGTGAGAATTAAAATTATACTCTATATTACACAAATACGATTATTTTTTTTGCAGATAAGGTTATAAAATTTAATATTTCGAGATTATGAAAATTTCCATTGTTATTCCCGTTTACAATGTAGAAAAATATTTGTCGCAATGTTTGGATTCTGTACTTAATCAGAGTTACGACAGCGACTACGAAGTCATTTGTGTCGACGACGGTAGTACCGATGGCAGTTCTGCAATACTCAAAGAGTATGCTGATAGAAACAAAAAAATAAAGATAATCAGACAGGAGAATAGAGGATTAAGTGGTGCACGTAATACGGGACTTCGGGCTGCTCGCGGTCAGTATATATGGTTTGTCGATAGCGATGATTGGGTATCTGATAGAGCGTTGAGTATTTTGCACGACAATGCTAATGGGCAGGATATATTGTGTTTCAATGCTTGTATGTTTGACGATAACAAAAATGTATTTATCGACAATAGCAGTAATAATACCCAAAATGAATTTTCGATGAATGGCTGGGAATATTACAATTATTTTGTTTTAAAACCCGAAAAGATACATTTTGTCTGTGTTTGGCAAAGATTATATCGCAGAGAGTTTTTGTTGGAGAATAGTCTTTTTTTCGAAGAGGGTATCTATCACGAGGACAACCTATTTACACCTATTGTTTGTTATTATGCAGCTTCTGTAAAGGTGATACCCGACATATTGTACATTTACCGCATACGTCAAGGCAGTATTACACAATCGATTAACAGTAAGCGTATATTAGACACAATACACGTTACCAATAGCCTTGCTAAGTTCTTTATTCCCAAAGATAATATAGATAAGCGAACTGTATACAAAATACTTGCTTCGGATTATATCAATTTCTTTTCGGAAGAAATATTCAATTTGTATGGAGATAAAGACAAAGAAATAAGCTGGTTAGTTGATTTCGAAATGTTTCGAAAAACGGCAGTGAGTCCACGTCACAGATTTCTGTACTGTCTTATAAAGGTCTCACCTACCCTATTTCGAGCATACTCTAAATTAGTAAAAAAGCTAAGGTAATAAAAATAAAGCTGTAATGTTTTCTGTAATAATACCCTTGTACAACAAAGCATTGTACGTAGAGAAAGCCGTTCGGTCAGTATGGTCACAGACATATCGCGATTTTGAGTTGATAATAGTCGACGACGGTAGTACCGACGGTTCTTTGTCTGTCGTAGAATCGTTGTGTTCCGAATTGAGCCAAACTGACTTAAAGACAAAATTCAACATTGTGTCGCAAAAAAACTCCGGGGTATCGACTGCCCGTAATAATGGTGTGAAATCGGCACGATATCCCTACCTTTGTTTCCTCGATGCAGACGACTGGTGGGAGCCGACATTTCTTGAAGAGATGAGCCGATTTATAGACGAATTTCCACAAGCAGGCATATACGGAACAGGTTATTACATCGTAAAAAACGGTCGAAAACGTGTGGCTCCGGTGGGAGTAGATACCGATTTTGAGAAAGGGATTATCGATTATTGTAAGGTATATGCCCGAACACTCTGTATGCCACTTACTTCTATTTCGATTGCCGTACCGAAGCATATTTTCGAGCAGGCAAACGGGTTTAAACCCGCTCTGAAACTTGGCGAGGATTTCGACCTCTGGGTACGTATAGCTATGAATCACACAGTCGCATATCTAAATAAACCTTTGGCATATTACAACCAAGATGTAGAACTAAAAAATAGAGCTATCGGCGGTAAATTATACAAACCGTCTGAGCATATGCTATTTTCGGATTATGGCGTATTTATGCAGAATACCGATTTTCGCCATCTGTACGAACGTTTGGCGTTGTACGGTCTATTGCCCTATTATTACAACAATGTCAACAAAATAGAGGTCGACAGTATATTGTCGCAGATAGATTTGAGTAAACACGACGGTATATACGTATGGTATTACAAGCGTCTGCCTCGTTGGATGGTAAGGTTATGGCAAAAAACACTCAAAATATTAAGTATCATAAAAAATAGAATTATAAAATGAAACCACAAGTTATTGTCGACCCTTCAGTAAATGTCTTGTACACAAGCTTTTATATAGAAGGATTATATAAAATATATGGACGGCGAAATGTAAAATTCAGTTCTAAACCTTTCGTCTCTTTGTCTCTCGAATCTCGTATGGCAGCATTTCCTTTTGTAGTTATAAAAGACGGAAAAACGACCAAGTACATTATATCTTTCTATGATTCATATAAAATAATAGAAGAATTATATCATTGGTGTGATGTATATGGAAGTGTGAATGCTAACTTTAATTTAACTCCTAAGCAATATCATCCAAAATTGGTATCGCTTGCACCATCATTTGGAATAAGAGTTTGGGGAATTGCCAACACTATACTTTTTGCTCTTACTAATCTTGCAAAAACTATCAAATACACCAGAGAATCATTTAGTTATCGTAAGTTTTTAGGAAAATATAAAAGAATGTATACTCTTCGTCTACCATATAAAAGCTATGAAAAGAGTCGTACTATCGATATAAAAAACAATTATATATTTTCACTTAATACACTGTGGTACAACGATGAATGGAATAAAAACGATGAAGGAGTAAACAAAACTCGAGCTAACTTTATAAGAGCGTGTAAAGATATAAAAACGATCGACTTTGAAGGAGGAATGGTATCTTCGAAACTCAGCCAATCATCGAATAGCTTATTCGCAGACTGTCTGTATCACAAGCCAATAGCAATGAAAACATGGCTTTATAAAACATGTAAATCATTTGCGGTTTTCAATACTCCTGCCTTTTGGAATTGTCATGGATGGAAACTCGCAGAGTACTTAGCTCTTGGAAAGGCAATCGTATCTACCGATTTATCGAATGATTTACCTGCTCCTTTGATAAATGGAGAAAACATACATATTACAGACAATAGCCAAGAGGCAATCGGAGAAGCTATACTATTTATAATGAATAACATTGAGTATCGTGATAAACTCGGAAATAATGCTCGTCGATACTGGGAAAAATACGGCACTCCCGTAAAATCTTTGGAATTATTGGGGTGTGTAGGGAATTAACTTATTAGCAATTAGTAAATAAAATGAAAAAAATTCTATTGGTATTCGGTACTCGTCCGGAGGCAATAAAAATGGCTCCGCTAGTAAACAAATTCAAAGAGTATGCTTCAGATTTTCAGACTATTGTCTGCGTCACCGGGCAACATCGTCAGATGCTCGATAGTGTATTGAAGCTCTTCGATATTGTGCCCGACTATGACTTGGACATAATGAAGCCCGGGCAGGATTTGTATGATATCACATCGCGTGTAATACTCGGAATGCGTGATGTACTCCGAGTGTCGCAGCCCGATATTGTATTTGTTCACGGCGACACCACTACTTCGATGGCTGCGGCAATGGCTGCATTTTACAGCCAAATACCTGTAGCTCATGTAGAAGCAGGTTTACGAACATATAATATCTACAGTCCGTGGCCAGAAGAGATAAACCGTCAGATTACGGGACGTATCGCTCGGTGGCACTTATCACCCACCGAGACATCGAAACATAACCTATTGAAAGAGAATGTTCTCGCCGACAATATTTTTGTTACCGGCAATACCGTTATAGATGCTCTGCTATGGGTAAACAATAAGATAATAAACGACAAAGCATTGTCCGATAGTTTAACCCGACAGATATCGAACATCGGTTACGATATTTGTTGCCTGCAAGATGGTAAACGTCTGATACTCATCACTGGGCATCGTCGCGAGAACTTCGGTGAAGGATTTTTGAATATCTGTATGTCTATCAAAGAATTGGCTAAGAAATATACGAATGTCGATTTTGTTTATCCTATGCATCTCAATCCCAATGTACGCAAGCCTATCAAAGAGATTTTCGGTGATATCGATAGCCATCAAGGAAGAGCTGCCGACAACATCTATTTCATCGAACCACTCGATTACCTTCCTTTTGTCTTTCTTATGGGGAAATCTCACCTATTGCTTACCGATAGCGGAGGGGTACAAGAAGAGGCTCCCGGACTTGGCAAACCCGTACTTGTAATGCGCGATACCACCGAACGCCCCGAAGCAGTAGAGGCAGGCACAGTGGCTTTGGTCGGTACCGATAGGCAATGTATTGTAGACAAGGTGTCTTCGTTGCTCGACGATGAGTCTATCTATCGAGCTATGTCGAAGGCACGAAATCCTTATGGCGACGGGAAAGCTTGCTGTCGGATAGTAGATTTATTCAGACATCTGACCTAATACCCCACACACCCAACGGCAGGAGATAATCGGGCACAACATCGGGTCTCTCTCTCTGAGATGATAGTAATATTGCGGCTACACGTGGCTTCTTGTTTATAAAAACACATACTCGAGTGCCTCGTAGATTTCGTCTTTCGACGATTTGCAGTTGCAGTGAAATTTGCCTATATCTTCGAGCAAGGTGAAGTTTATCGTATTGATAGTGTTCTTTTTATCGTGCTGCATAAAGGCATATATTTCATCGAAGTCGCGGCAACCAATCGGTATGGCTGTATAATGCTCTTTTACAAAAGAGTGCAGTCGGTGGAGCTCTTTTTTGGGGAACTTGTAGTGTATTACCGACAGATAGAGTTCGCACACCATTCCCCAAGCGACAGCGTGCCCGTGAGTAAGCTCTATTTTTCGGTTTGCTGCCAGAGCCTCAAAAGCGTGTGCAAACGTATGCCCGAAGTTCAATGCTCGCCGTTCGTTGCGGTCGTATCGGTCTATCTTCGCCAGATATTGCTTAATCTCTATATCTCTTTTTATCAGATTGCTAAGAAGTTTTTTATCGATATTCTCCAAATCGATATCGTATGTCTGCCGTAGCAAATCGGAGTCCGATATAAGACCGTATTTGAGCATTTCGGCATATCCGTCGGCTTTTGCCGTATAAGGCAACGTATCTATTAAATCTGTATCTATCAATATCCATTTGGGGTCGGCAAAGACACCCACTTCGTTTTTCAGACCGGCAAAGTTTATCCCCGTCTTACCGCCTATCGATGCGTCTACCATTGCCATAAGTGTGGTAGGAATATTCACGAAATCACAGCCTCTTTTGAAGGTTGCTGCCACGAAGCCTCCAAGGTCGGTAGTGATACCGCCTCCAATATTTACGATCAACGATTGGCGGTTTGCTCCCTCATTACCAAGCCATTGCCATAGCGACACGGCTTCGTCTATCGACTTAGTGTTCTCGACGGCTACTATCTTATATACCGACCTTATGCCTGTACTTCGAAGGCTTTCTATAATATCTATAAATATATCATATACAGTACTATCTATAACGACAAATATACCATCGTCGCGATATTTACCTACTATTTTCTCAATACTTCGCACTAAGTTCGAATACAATATTTTCATCGGATGTTAGGGGCTTTTTGCAGTGCAAAGTTAAGTGATTTTTTTGCTTTTTATTGATAGAAAAGCTACTTGTTTTTATAAAAATTATTATCTTTGTATCGCTGTACAAGATAGATATTTTTATCTATTTACAACTACAATCATCTTATTATCAGTGATTTTTATTTTTTTTATATTATAAAC
>CAJPPQ010000023.1 GCA_905372605.1 Porphyromonadaceae bacterium | reverse complement strand
GTAAATAACTATGAATATCAACAGCGGAAAAAACTCTTTGGACGATAAGACCAAACAAAAATTTCTCAAATATTTCTGGGGAATAGTAGCTATCGGAGTGGGAGTAATAGCTCTCACGTTCCTACTTATATCGGTCGGTATAGTAGGCTATGTACCACCTTTGGAAGAGCTCGAAAACCCTAAAAACAAGCTCGCAACCGAGATATACTCTGCCGACGGTAAAGTAATCGGTACTTTCTACTCGGGCAAAGACAACCGTATGAAAACCACATACGACGAACTTTCGCCGAACCTCATAAATGCCCTCTTGGCTACCGAAGACGTAAGGTTTTACAAACACTCGGGAGTCGACGGCAAAGCACTCCTAAGGGCTATACTCTCGTTTGGAGGAGGCGGAGGAGCATCTACCATCACTCAACAAACGGCAAAACTGCTATACACCAATCGTTCGGGAAACTTCTTCAAGCGTATACCGCAGAAACTCAACGAGTGGATTATCGCCGTCAGGCTCGAAAGGCTTTTCACCAAAGAGGAGATAATGTCGCTCTATTTCAACAAATTCGATTTCCTAAACAATGCCGTCGGTATCAAGACTGCCTCGCAGGTCTACTTCAACACCACACCCGACAAACTCACCATACCGCAGGCAGCTACATTGGTAGGAATGTGTAAAAACCCATCGCTATACAACCCTGCAAGCCACCGCGAAGAGACCCGACAGCGTGCACTCAACAGACGCAACACCGTAATCGACCAGATGGCAAAATATAAGTTCATCACACGCCAAGAAGCCGAGGAGTATAAGCAGTCGCCAATGGGACTCGACTACCACTCAGCTCGCCACGACCAAGGGCTTGCCCCGTATATGCGCGAATATCTACGCACACGGCTTAGCGCCAAGAAACCCAAACGCTCTTCATACGCAGACTGGCAACTCAAACCCTACGGACAGTACTACCTCGATTCGCTCGCTTGGGAGACCGACCCTCTGTATGGTTTCATCGAGAAGAATCCAAAATCGGACGGCACTAAATACAGTCTGTATCAAGACGGACTTAAGATATACACCACCATCGACAGCCGTATGCAGTCGTATGCCGAGAGTGTAGTACGTCAATGGCTTACAGGATTGCAAAACGACTTTTTCAAAGAGAAGAAAAAACGCAAGAACGGTATCTTCCCATCGAATTTCACAAAAGACGATATCGATAAATTTATCGAGAGGTCCATACTACGCACCGAGCGTTACCGCGTCATGAAGGCGAGCGGTATGAGCAAATCGCAGATATTTGCTGAGTTCGACAAACCTATCGATATGAAGGTGTTTTCGTGGCGAGGCGAGATAGATACCGTAATGTCGCCACGCGACTCGATGCTGTGGGCTAAGAGTTTCGCTCGTGTGGGCTTTATGAGTATGGAGCCTTCCAACGGCTACGTCAAGGCTTACGTGGGCGGACCCGACTTCACCTACTTCCAATACGATATGGCCACTCAGGGACGCCGACAGGTAGGGTCTACCGTAAAACCATTCATCTATACTCTTGCTATGGAAGAGGGGATGTATCCTTGCGACAAGATAATAAACCAACCCGTAACACTCACCGATGCCAACGGCAAACCTTTCACCCCTCGCAATGGCTCCAAGGCTCGACTCAACGAGCAGGTCACTCTGCGATGGATGCTTCAGAATTCAAACAACTGGGGCTCGGCAACTCTTATGGGAATGCTTGCCCCGGAGCAGTTGGTAAAGCTTATGCGGTCGTTCGGTATATCGGGCTATATACCGCCGGTAGTATCGCTCTGCTTGGGACCGAACGAAGTGTCGGTCGCAGAGATGGTAGC
The DNA here is from genome assembly GCA_905372605.1 of Porphyromonadaceae bacterium. Lineage (GTDB taxonomy): Bacteria > Bacteroidota > Bacteroidia > Bacteroidales > Paludibacteraceae > F0058. The sequence continues at coordinate 11,208 of CAJPPQ010000023.1, read as the reverse complement.
AGCCTATACGACATTCCCCAATAAAGGTATCAGGACTACACCTGTATTCGTAACACATATCACAGACAACAAAGGTAACGTCATAGCTCAATTTGCTACCAATACCATAGAGGTGGTAAACGAGAAGACTGCCTACAAAATGATAAATATGATGCAGGCAGTACTCGACGGAGGCACAGGCTCGCGGGTACGCTACAAGTACGGTGTTAACGCTCCTGCAGGCGGCAAGACAGGTACCACAAACGACAACTCAGACGGATGGTTTATCGCATACACTCCTCAACTTGTGAGTGGCGTATGGGTAGGCTGGGAAGACCGCCAGATACACTTCGCAAGTATGGCCGAAGGGCAAGGTGCCAATATGGCTCTACCAATATGGGCTATGTATATGAAACAGGTACTCGAAGATACATCTTTGGGCTACAGTCCGTCGGCTCGCTTCAATATACCGGAATGGTTCAATCCGAACGAAGGATGTGAATAGAATAAAAATAAAAAATTACTAATTACGATGTATGGGCGAATCGTTATTCGCCCATACATTTTTTGTTGCCCACAAACACCTAAAACCTCGCTTAAACGATTAAACGCCCAAACACCTAATCGCGCGATATAAAGGGGTTGCGGTCGGCTACGGCTGCAATAGTGGCTCGGGCGAAGTGTCGGGCTCCTGCCGAGTCTATAAATTCGCGTGAGAGGTCTACTATCGTTTCGCCCTTGAACATCATTCTCAGGCGTGCCGTATCGGTAACGTCGGCAATGTGTGTTACCTCTATATTTTCCTCGCTGCAATACCGCATAAACTCCTCCATATCGTCTCTACCGACAACGACAGCCATACGCTCTTGGCTTTCGGATATGGCGAGCTCCGTTGCCGATAGTCCGGAATATTTCGTACGCACGCGGTCGAGATATATGTCGAGTCCATCGGCAAGTTCGCCGACAGCTACGCATACTCCGCCCGCCCCGAAGTCGTTTGCTTTCTTTACGAGGCGTGTGGCTTCGCTCCTACGGAACAGTCGTTGCAGCTTACGCTCTTCGGGTGCATTGCCCTTCTGTACCTCGCTGCTACAACGCTCGAGGCTCTCGGCAGTGTGTTCCTTCGACGAGCCTGTGGCTCCGCCTACGCCGTCGCGTCCGGTACGTCCGCCAAACATCAGTACCACATCGCCTGCTTTCGGCTTTAGCCGCCTAACGTCGTCGACTCTGACGGCACCGACTACGGCACCGACTTCGAGGCGTTTGGCTACATATTGGTCGTGATATATCTCGCGGACGAATGTAGTGGCAAGTCCTATCTGATTGCCATACGACGAATAGCCCTGAGCAGCTTTGGTCGATATCGTCTTCTGCGGCAGTTTACCCTTGAGAGTCTCGCTTACGGGCATATATATATCACCTGCACCCGTAACACGCATAGCCTGATAGACGTAGCTTCGTCCCGACAGAGGGTCGCGTATGGCACCGCCGAGGCAGGTCGAAGCACCGCCGAAGGGTTCTATCTCGGTCGGGTGGTTGTGTGTTTCGTTTTTGAATTGAAGTAGCCAACGCTCCGACTTACCGTCGACGTCGACATCGACCGTTATCGAACAGGCGTTGTTTTCGTCGCTCTCCTCGAGGTCGTCGAGAAAGCCTTTTGCCCGCAGGTATCGCGCTCCGAGAGTTGCCATATCCATAAGACATACGTTGCTGTCCGAGCGGTGAAGCTCTCCTCGCATGCTGTGATACAACTCGAGCGAAGCCTCTATGCTGTCCGAGGCGAGCCCCTTTTCGACAGAGATATCTTCGAGCGAAGTGTTGAACGTCGTATGCCGACAGTGGTCGCTCCAATAGGTATCGAGTATCTTGAGTTCGGTCTCGTATGGGTTGCTACGCTCAAGGCGGAAGTATCGCACTACTTCTCTAAGGTCGTCGGCATTCATAGCGAGGCTGTTTTCTTTGCAATAACGAGCCAAGTCGTCGTCTTGTAGGTCGACGAAGCCCTCTATGATACGTGTCTCTTCGGCAGCGGGCTGAGCGAAGGTCTCCAATATCGAAAGGTCTTTTTGACGACTCTCGATAGGATTGACGAAGTAACGCCTTATCTTATCCATTGTCTCGGTATCGATAGTATCGTCGAATAGTATTATCTTGCCGCTTTTGATAGTAATGTCGGCATTGTAGTCTATAAGGCGTACACAGTCTTCTGCCGAGCTTGCCCGTTGGTCGAACTGGCCGGGCAGGTATTCGACGGCGAGGTATTGTTTGCCCTCGAGGTCGAAGTCGGTCGTTACGCGGTCGGTCGGTCGCTCACCGAAGACGGTGTACAGGCATTTGTCGAGCAGCTGTCGGTCGAAGCCAAACAGGTCGTAGACGTTCACAAGTCGGAGTTGGCTGAGCTTCAGACCAAGACTTGCATTTAGTTCCTTGCGAAGGCTCTGTGCTTCGACTTGGAAACCCTCTTTCTTCTCTACAAAAACACGGTAGTTCATCTTTTGCGTCTCTTTTGATATTAGCGAACACAAAGGTAGTAATTAATTACGAATTACGACCGATAGTGTGGAGCAAATTACGATGATATACGGTTTAGTACAGGCTACAAATTTCTTAGCTTTCATTCTCTTATTTTTTAATAATTATAAAAAACAGTCGTCTCAGACAGATATGAATCTGAGATATGTAGAGTTATTCGAAGTTTTTACTTGATAAAGTATTTGTTTTTTTACTAACTTTGCCCCGAAAAATATCGAAAAAATTATTTTAATCTAACCAAATAAAATTATACCAATAGTATGAGAAGAGTTTACAGTTTATTAGTGGTGTTTTTGTTTGCATTATCGATACAGGCACAAAACGAACTTAGGAGAAAAGTAGTAGTCGTAAGACCCGTTTTATACGATAGCAGCGTCGATTTCCTGCTTGGATTTAGCGACTTATTAATGAAAGACGGTTATAAAGAGGCGTCTCGCTTTCTGAGAGACTACGCAAAGGGCGGTTTCGGTACCGGTTTTGTTTATGCCGACAGCGTTACGGGGAAAAAATATGTAATCACCAATCGGCACGTTGTGGCACTGGCACAAAGCGTTACGATAGAGTTTCGAGACAACGAACGCAACGTTTCGTCGTACAAAGACTGCCCCGTGGCGATAGTGGACGAAGATATCGATTTGGCAGCAATAGCTCTTCCCGACAACATAACGGTAGAGTCGTTACGTTTTGCAGATGAGACACCTACAGAAGGGCGCGATGTCTTTACGGCAGGCTATCCCGGGCTTGGCGACAACCCTTCGTGGCAGTTTGGTAAGGGGATAGTATCCAATGCACATTTTTACGACGAAGAGTTATCGAAAGTGGGAGGAAACACTATCTTAATACAACATACCGCTCAGATAGACGCAGGCAGTTCGGGCAGCCCTTTGCTCATACAGTCGTCGAAAGACAAGAACGAATATCTGGTAGCGGGTATCAATACGTGGAAGGCATACGCACGCGAAAATGCCAATTTTGCCATACCGACATCCGATATCAGAGTTTTTTGCGAAAAATACTTATCGTCGGCACACACAGCGAAAGACGATATACGGCAACGAGCCGAAACGTTCGTCGGTCTTGCCGAGCAAGATTATAAAGAGATAGTGCCCTTTATTGCTTACGATTATATATCGAATGTAGCCCCGAGTCAGTTCGACAGTTGGTATAAATCGTTCCCTACCAACGTACGAAAAGATATCATGCGGCAGTTTAGAAACAATCCGATAGAGGGGGTACGTATGGCTCTGGCTTATGCCGTACGTGAGAAAATGAGGACAAAGAAAATATCGATAGAACCCATCGACAACAATTCGGACAGTAACACCGCAGAGACTGCCGAGGTAACAATGAAATACAACGGCAAGCCTGCGACAAGCAAATGGATAAAAGAACAAGGCGAATGGCGGTTGACCGAATTGTCGTTTTTCCGCCCGAAATCGTATTTGTCACAGAGTATAATAGACAAAGATTACATTCATGGCAATACTTTATCTTTTTCATATACACACAATCTGCTGAATATCGGTAAGCCTATGGTATCGCTGTATGGAGTATCGTACAATTTTTTGTTTAATGCATTTGTCGTTGCCGGAATAAATTTTAAGATGGGCAAAACCTTTTTGCCTGAAGAGAATGCACGATATAATATAAATACGGGAGGTGTATCGATAGGCGGTCAACTTCCGTTGGCTTTCGGCAAATGGCGACTAATTCCATATCTTGGAGGATATTATAGTGTATTGATAGGAAATTTTTTTAATAGTCATCTCGGACTTACTTGGGGGGTAGATTTGGAATATCAGCTGGGTCAGATAGTTGGTGTTTTTGTGGGAGTACGATACAATACTATGCCATATATATCCGGACGTTTCAATCTGAATCAAGAGTTATACTTAGGATTTGCCCTATAGTAATTTATAGAGCGATTTACATAAAAAACAAGGTCGAGACTCGTAGTGCCTCGACCTTTGTATTTTCGATGATACGTCTGACGACGTGAGCTACTTATATTAAGGCAGATTGGCAAAACTAATGACTTTTTTTGATGAAAACCCGAGTACCCAATTGCCATTGTCGTTTATGAAAGAGAGTGCCGGACTAAGTGCCATTTTTTTGTCTTTGTATGTCGTAAGTGTGGTCTTCGTGGCTTTGCCTTCGGCAGAGATTTTTACACAGTTTGTCACCAACTTACCTGAGGAGCCTGTAAAATACGTACTAACTTTGGCTTTCGGCACTATTTTCTCCGACAAATCGTCGTCTTTACTGCTCGCATTATAAACCGCATAGAAATCATTGCCCTTAGCGAAGAACAACGGGCGTTCGAACGTTATCTTATCCATTATCACTCTTGCAATATTTTCAGACGTTATACTGAAAACAACACCTTTTGATATCATTCTTGAATAAACTATTTTAGAAGCACCGGAGTCTATGCATACGGCGTAGAAATTTTTATCGTGCAGATAGTAGCTCATCCATACCATGTTCATACTATAACTTGACTCAACCAAAACACTGGCATTGCTGACAGCTACTACAAAATTACCGTTGTCGAGCTTGGAGATGTTCCTTATCTTCCAATTAGTAGTTTTATCGGTCGTATAATCGAAAGAGACGTTTCCCATTACGGCACCTGTAACGACATTGTATTTGATACACTTCAATTTCAGATGATTGCTGTAGGCGATAAACAACGTGCTGTCGTCGACTATATAGCTCTCTATATTATCGACATTCTCGATATCGGCAAATTCGCTGCGGTCTATCAATGTTTTGGTATTTACTCCTTTCTCCGATGCTGTTATGAGAGTTATTTTTGTCTGCTTATCGGAAACCTTGTAATATATATACGTACTGCCGTTATCTGCTATTTGGTATTGTAGAATAGTTCCTTTGTTTTTGTCCATTGCCGTTAGTATGCTTTGCTCCCATAGCCGTGAGAGTTTGGAGTCGAATACGACTATTTTATTATCGACCTCTTTTTTATTTTCGGTTGACGACTTTATTATTAATGCTATTTTCGATTTGTCGCCGCTCTGTATTACTATTTCTTGAAATGTTTTTTTACCCGACGAGGCGCAAAGTAGCTTATCTGCCGTCTCTTCGAGGGTATTAGGGTCCAAACGTTTGTACCTTACTCCCTCTTTATCTGAGTAGAAAGCATACAGATAGTCTCCCAATACAGTCAAATTCAATAAAGAGTACGATGGTATCTTTATAGGTTCTTTTGTTTGGGCAATTTTGTTGTTTTGGTTGTCGGTAGCAAAGATACTCAGTTTATTAAGACTCAGTGCCATTATTCCGTGCGAATAGTAGTCGGTCTCGAAATAGTTTTTCCCGTTTATCGAACCAATATAGCGCCCGAATGTACCTCTATGGTCGAAATCGTATGTGGCAGACCATTTAAGAGGCTGCGCCGACAAAGTGGCAGATAAAGCCAGTAATGAAATAAAGATAAACTTTCTCATATAAATCTCCTTTTTTATGTTTATAATAAAATAACTTTGTATTAGTAACGAGTGCCACAAAGTTATAATATTTTTCCTAAAAAGGAGAGCTTTTTGCAGAAAAAATGCCTTACTTCTTATTGTCGTTTTTCGAGAGGCGTTTTTCGAGAGTTGTCGGATAGACACACGAAAGCCCCTTTTGGCGATTGTACGCTTCGAGGCAATCAATACTTAGGCGTGATGTTGCGGAGATAGACGACGAGCCCGCCGCCGACGTTGTGTTGCGAGGTGGCAAACGATAGGTTGTTGGCGTGCCACGCCTGTAGGTTGAGTGAGTGCTGTAGCTTGAAGATGATGCCTTTCCACATAACGGTAAATTCGAGGCGGTTGCGTATGGCAAGTCGGTTGTGAAACGACGCAAAGTGCAGTGCTTCATCGAGCTTTCGGGTAGTGTATTCGTAGTACAAAGCGCCGTATTCGGGTACGAACATACCGCCGACGATAGCCGTACGAAGATGGTCAGACAGCCCGAAGACTACTCTGCCCCACCGCTTATGAAAAGTCGCCTCTGCGTCGAGCCAGAGTGTGAGCATAGCGTCGAGCGAGGCTGTGTTGTTTACGTTGCGAGAATTGCTCTTGAGTGCAAGGTCTACCGACGGTAGCCCGCCAATCAATATCGACGCCCGACGATTGCTCCACCGATACCCCACTCCAAGCCCAAGCTCGCCGCCAAGGTACGACATTGCAGCGGTAGCCGGAAGGTTCACCGTATTGCCATAAGCGACTGAATTGATATTGCGAAGGTAGAGACTCGGTTTTACAACGAAGAGGTTTGTTACCTCAAGCGAAAGGTTACGACCGAAATAGTCGATATTCGAAAGGTAGGCATCTCGCAGCCACAACTGCCCGTACGATAGCGTATAAGAACGTATAGTGTACGGCGAAAAATCGGAGACATCATAGCATACGATAGTATCGGCTTCGGTAGCTCTCAAAGCAGGCAATATGAGCAAGACGACAGCATACAGGCACAACAATTTTTTCTTCATAACGGAATAAAAAAGTTATAGTATCGTAGACAGACAATATGCTTTCATTTGCCATCGGATGTAAGCGGATAGATACGTGCGAATCTCTCGGTATTAACCTTGTAGAGTTCGTCGACCTGCAGGCGAGCCTCTATCGAGGCATTGCCGTCGGGCTGCTCGCGACGAATGGTAATATACGGGTCTTCGGTAGTATGTCCGATATGAATGGCGATGTCGGGCGAGAGAGCCTCGCTCGATTCGACGATGATAGAGCCGTAAGAGAGAGCAAAAAGCTGCTGTTCGCTAAGACTGTCACCGACCGTAAGGTCTGCACCTATCCGATTACCGAATGCCATCTTGCAGATGCCCTCGGCAACGCCTCCGGCACCTACCGCCCAAGCCGAGACGATAAGCCGCGAGGCAATAGCGTCGGCAACGAAGTCGAAGTTACGCTTCAACTCGTCGACATCGGGCGTATAGTCGGGGCGATGTCTGTGCCATACGCAATATAGCCGATTGCCTGCACGCTTGAGGTCGGTCGAAATCACGTTGCCCGCATCGACGGTCGTTATACCGAATGCCATAAGCATCGGCGGCACGTCGATATTGCCGAAAGTACCACTCATCGAGTCTTTTCCGCCAATAGCAGGTAGGCAGAAGTCGTGTTGCATCTGCAGAGCTCCAAGCAGAGCCGCAGTAGGCTTGCCCCACGAGAATGGGTTATCGGTCATCTTCTCGAAATATTCTTGGAACGAGAAACGTATGCTGTGGCGTCGTCCACCGGCTGCCACTATCTTAGCTATAGCCTCTACGACGGCATACTGAGCCCCATGATACGGACTCCAGAGCGAAATGTCGGGGTTGTAGCCGTATGCCATCATCGATGCCGTATCGGTATAATGGTTGCCTACAGGGAGTTTCTGCACCGATACCTGAGTCTCGGAGCGTTGTGTCGCACCACCGAAGGGCATAAGCACCGTCGAACGTCCGACAGTAGAGTCGAACATCTCGATAAGCCCTTTCTGGCACTGTACGTTCGACTTACGAAGATTTGCAATAAACTTTTCGGAAATATCCATACTTTTTGTCGTGATATTTTGTCGCCTACGTGTGTGCGACATGGTTATTTTCTATTGTTTCGTTGAGCCTTCTGTTGTTCACGAAGACGTCGCTGCTGCATCTTCTGTGCCTCTTCGAGACGTGCCATAAAGCCCGATTTCTTAGCCGGCTTCTTGGTCTGCTTGGCAAGTTCGAGCTTACGAAGCAACTTGTCGTCGTCGACAAATAGACGGAACAGGTAAGTCTGCAATACCGTAAGCAAGAGAGAGATGAAATAGTAATAGGTCAGACCCGAAGCGTATTCGTTGAAGATGTAAAAAAACATCAGTGGCATAAGGTACATCATCCACTTCATCATTGCCATCTGTTGGTTTGCCCCGGGCGTATTTGCCATATTGATACGTGTATATACGATATTGGTTATAGTCATAAGGAGGCAAAACAAAGAAATGTGTCGACCGATAAGCGGTATCGATACGTTCCAAGTAAGGAAAGGCACGGTGTCGAAAGTCGATAAGTCCGATGCCCAGAGGAAACTCTGTTGCCTCAGCTCTATGGCCGATGGCAGATACATAAATACGGCAACCAATATCGGCATCTGCAGCAACATCGGTAGACAACCGCCCATAGGACTTACTCCTACCGAACGGTATAGCTGCATCTGTGCCTGTTGGCGTTCCATCATCTTATCGGCGGGGATTCGCTCGTTGATAGCGTCGACCTGAGGTTTGAGCACACGCATCTTAGCCGAGCTCATATAAGACTTGAAAGTAAGCGGCAATAGCACCACCTTTATAATGATAGTAACGATAAGTATTATCAACCCCCAACTGCTTAAGAACGAACTTAACAGGTTGAAAAGCGGTATGATGGCGTATTTATTGACCCAGCGAAACAATGCCCAACCCAGCGGTATCAGCTCTTGCAAATTGGGGCGATGTGCCTTGTCGACGCTCTCGTCGTTAAAGCTCGATAGTATCTTGTATTGGTTTGGCACGAAAAACATCTGCATTGCCGTAGTCTTGGCTCCCGTAGGGTCGAAGTCGATAGTGGAGTTTACGGTGAAGTGCTTCAGGTATGGCGATGTTTCGTCGTCGACGATGTCGCTTTTGAACGTTGCCGTAGGGAAGTTGTTTTTTTTTAACAATATGGTACTGAAAAAGTGGTCTTTCGCCGCAAACCACATAGTAGGCGTGCTCGACGACTTCATATCGTTTTTAGTATCGCTCAGGCGTTCGATATCGTTGTCGGTGTACATATAGTTGAGCGTGGCATATCGGTTTTCGGTCTTGCGGCTATTCTCTTGTCGTCTGACGACGGTCTGCCAAGCGAAATCGAGCTTGTTGGTCATCGGAGCCAGATAGCTCTGCATATTGTGAGCTTCTATATCGAAGTCGATTCGGTAGCTGCCATTCGCAATACGATAGATGAAATCGATATAACTATCAGCAGCGGGTTGCAGGCGGAGTGTGACGGTTGTATTATTGCTGTCTTTTACGATAGGCTGCGGCACGAAAAACATCTCACGTGTCGACAACACTCTGCTATCCGATGTCTGCAGCAATATATCGAGCGAACTCTCAGCATCGCCCTCGAATAGTACGAGCGGTTTGCCATCGTATGTCTTATAACCTTTAAGCTCAGCGTATTCGACAAATCCGCCTCGGGGCGAGAATCGAAGACGAAGCAGGTCGGTCTCGACCTCTACCAGGGTGCTATCGCCACTCTGAGCGGCAGCGAAAAGTCCAAGTTGGGCTCTGCGTAGCGAGTCGCTTATAGTATCGACCTTGAGCGGTAACTCTTTTGCGATACCCTGTTGCTCTTGCTCTGCTTGTGAGTTACGGATAGAGTCGTTTATTCGTTGCCTTTCGGCCAATTGCTCTTTCGAGGGGCGGTTGAGGTAGTTGAATCCGATAAATATGGCTATAATCAGGACAATACCGATGATTGTTTGTTTGTTCATTACTTATGTGTTGCTTAGCGTTATATTTTTGTAATTCTATATTAGATATCTTTTGGGGCGACAAAATTAATAAAAAAAACGGCAATCGTCGGCAAATAATATTTCACTCCCATAGAGGGCGCCGACGAGCGAGTAGCCTACTGCCGCAGGTCATACGCTGTAAAAGATACGTACCAAAATCTCGAAAAGACGATTGGGCAACACCGTGTGTGCCGCCACCGACAGCTTTTGTATGAAGTTAGGTGCTATCAGGTAACGCAGACGAGGCGAACGTTTACGGACTATCTTAGATATCTTTCGAGCTAAATATCGCGGGTCGCCGCCGCCGCGTTCGTCTTGCTCTATATTCTTTATTACACGAGCAAACGATTCGCCGTAGTCGCTATCGTTGATAGTGGCAGCCGATACCTTGCGGTTGGCAGTGAAGCCCGTATTGAAGTCGCCCGGCTCTACGATTACTACCCGTATACCAAACTGTTTGGTCTCCAGACTCAACGCCTCGGAATACGCCTCCACAGCAAACTTAGACACAGAGTAGAAACCCTGATACGGGATAGCAAACACGCCTCCGATAGAACTTATATTTATAATAGTCCCGCTACGCTTCGCCCGCATATACGGCAATACAGCCGCACACATACCGACTACTCCTCTGAGGTTGGTATTCATTTGCAGGTCTATCTCTTCGTCCGACGCCAACTCCGTAGCTCCGGCAATGCCTACTCCTGCGTTGTTGATTAATACGTCGATTCTACCCTGCTCCTGCAAGATAGAGTCTACAACGGATTTCACTCCGTGTCGGTCGGTAACGTCGAGACGTCTGACAATAAGCCCTTCGAGGCTGAAATCGAGCTCTCGACGCGAAGTACCGTAGACTATATGTCCGTCGCCAAGAAGCCTCTCGGCAATAGCTCTGCCGAAGCCCGACGATACGCCTGTAATGAGAATAATTTTTTGCATATTTACGGTCTGTTTATTCGATACTGGTGTTTATATTGTTTGAATGTTGCAGTTTACCCGTCCATCGCCCGAAAAAGACTGAAATGTACATTGCCGTACTTACGGCTGTCTATCAGGTTCGGATGGTCGTCAAAAGAGTGGTGTCTGTTATGTTCGAGGATAAATATACCGTCGTCTGTCAACAGATGATTACCGATGACGGCAGCAAGCAGCTCATCTATATTGTTCATCTGATAAGGCG
>CAJPPQ010000022.1 GCA_905372605.1 Porphyromonadaceae bacterium | reverse complement strand
GCCGTTTTTTACCGACTTGTCCGATTTACATTTGATACACTTCATATCTGCTCCCTTTTTGTTTGCAAAATTACAAAATCTATTTTAGTTTGACAAACTTTAGCAGTACGTATAGTGATACTAATTATATCCTCCAATAAGCCTTTACAGCAGTATTGTATAGGAAAGCAATAAACTTATTGTGCCTTGAAATATATTTCACCCTATTTCTGATGAATTCTCTTATGTTAAGAAACATGTGCAAAGGATTGTCGCTCCAAACAGTATGTATCAAAATCATACACTGCATAGGGAATTTTCCTGTGTTTATAGCATCGATTATCTCATTGGTGCGATGAAAAGATATATTATGACTGCTCTTTACAATATCGCGAGTGGCGTATTTATTACTGCCGTCCCAAGCATAACCGGTATCTGTAAGATAATATACCTTATCGAAGTCTACCGTTATGTAAGGTTCTCCTACGAGCCCGAAATCTTGTAGGCGATATTTCTGCCATAATAGTCGATTGTCGTATTTGGAATACGAACTACCGTGCATACATACGGTTTTTACGGGGTAATATGTACGGAAATAAGTCAGATTTTCCTTGAAAGACTCAATAGCTTTCTGGTAATTACCGTTGTGAATAGAGAGGTCTTCGTAATGATATCCTATTTCGTGATTTAGTGAAACTATCTTGTTTATCACCTCTTTAACATTACTTTGAGGTACGATTCTAAAAAAATAAGTAGTTTTGATACTTCTGCTGTTTTCGATAATTGCTAATTTCACGGCATTTTTGGCAAGTTCATCAACATCGTGCCTCATTATAATGAATTTATGAGGCCGTATACCATTGCAATATTGTTCGAATGTTATAAATTCATAGCCTGCATTTACAAGAGCATCTATGAGTTTTGAATATGTTTTTAAGGTAAAATCCATTGAATATTATTTAAATTGGTATTGATAATCGGGGTTGGTTTTCATTATTTCTTTACTCTTAGGATAATTCTCAATAAACCAGACCAAGAAAGCAGTAACGTCTATCTTGTCGGCGAGCATTTTCCGTCGACGAAATTGGAACTCTTCTCTAAGGTTTTTTATCGACAGCAGTTCATTGATTTTTTCGAAAAGTCGTTCGGATTGGTCGGTTTTGATACCATATGTAAGTTCGTATTTGTGTTCGAGTTCTTCGAGTACGCTTATCTTACCTGCAAAGTCGTTGAAACGAATCGACGGAACTCCGAGCACTGCCGCCTCTACTGCCATACTCTGGCTGTCGCATACTAAGAACGAAGCAAAAGCCATTATATGATGTATCAAGTCTACCGGAGAAGCTAACTGATAAGAGCAGTAAGGCTCGCTTAGTTCTTTTTCAGACGAGATATAAACACTGTATCCCATTGATTCGAATCTTTTTATTATGCGGTCGAGAAGAGAGTTGTTTATCCCTTTTATATTTTCGTCGTGATATGCGGTAAGCGACACGAGTCTTATAAGTATATACGGATTATTGTCTCGCAAATATGGCTTTATCAATTCCCTGTTGGCAATGAAACGTTTCGGATGCAAATAAGCCAATTTCATATAGCCTTCGTACTCTACTTTTTTACTTTGCCAAGGAGAGAAGTCGCATACTCGGGGAGCGAATATTGCGTCGGCAGATGGGAAAAGTAGGTGTGCTAATACACTTATTATATAATAATCATCTTCTGAAACTGCTATAAATTTTGATTTATAGAAATGACTTATTTTTGCCAAAATAGGATCGGGACCTATAATTATATCCGGACGAAATATTATCATCTGTCTAACATAATTGTAAAAACGGGTCGAAGCCATTTTCAAAAGCTGTATCTTCGAAGATTTATCGTAAATTTTGTGTTCGAAATTTATATAATCAAATCCCGAGTCTACTACAAGTTTTTCGAGTACATCTTTGGTTTTGATAATCAATCTCACATTATGTCCGTTTTCTTGCCAGATTTTTACGGCATTTTTATAGAAATGAAACTGTGCCGGATGTCCTATTTGTATTAATATGTTCATAACCTACACGAAAAACAGAAACTTATATTTTCAAGAAATTTATTTGCCTTATCAAACTTAATCCTAATTTCCCTATTGCAAATAAGATAGGATTGCAAATATAAGAAAATCTACCATAATCAACTAAATTGCCACCGAACTTAGCCTTAAATTCGCGCACGCCATATTCGTCGTTAGGTTTGCCTGCTCCCATCATATCGAAATACGAAAATCCGTTTTTGGCAGCATACTCGATAGCAGCCCAAGTGGCTAACGTAGAAGGGAAAACATTTCGCAGTTTACGATCTGTTCCACAAACAAAAAACTCGTAAAGTCGCCTGTTTTTAAGTTCCAAACATACGCTACCTCCCGATATTGCTCCATTGTATCTTATCAAGAAAAATTTACCAAACGGACTTTCTACGAGTTTTTCGAAGAATTCTTTTGGAAATAATGGAAGTTTGATTTTATGTTTGTATATATCGGAAAGTATGTTGTAATATTTGCTTATTTCATTTTGGGTAGGATTAGTAATGACCTCTGCTCCATTTTTGATTCCTATACGGATATCCCGACGTTTAGTCGTACTTAGATTGGCAAAAGCAGTATCTGTATCAGGAGTATTAACATGAAAATTGAGATGAGGCTCATACTTAAATCCTATTTGCTCGAATATATTGCGATATTTAGAATAATCGAAATAATTACGTATCTCTATATATATGGCTCTGGAAGACAGTGATTTGATAGTGTATTTTAATAAGGTCTCCAATGCCGATGGTATAATATCTTCCGAGAGCAAAACACCTCCGTGTATAATAGCTCGTCGCGACAACCAACGTTTTACTCCATTACCTTCTGCAATGAAATATCCTAATATTATCCCTTGTAGCTGATTATCGACGGTAACCCCAAACACAAATGGTTCTATAAACGACAACTGTTTACAAAAATCATAATATTCAGGGGTTTGGAAAGGAGAGGCGGTCTGAGAACTTTCTAACAAAGTCTTCCATTGCCGTCTATCTATATCGTTATTGGTAACTATTGTATTCATCGACTTTTATAATCATTTTGATATAATAAATCTGCGTTTACCATTTTCTAATGGTTCGAATTGATCTATGTATTCAACACGAATTTCACAATCGTCACCTGCATATTTTTTGATCGTGTCTATTATTTTTGATTCTTCTTCCTTTTTGAAGTTTGGTAATACTACAAGCGTAACAACTAAAGAACTCTCAGACAACTGTTTTATTCGATATGCTTTGACATTAAATTGTTTGAAAACTACGGTGAAGCCGGGATTTGTAATTGTATGTCCATTTTTGAGTCGGATAATATCTCCTGTACGCCCCTCTATTTTCTTTATTATTTGTCCGTTGTAACGCGTATTTTCCGTAGTATCCATCACTACGGCATCTCCTACTTCGTATCGCAACATAGGGAACGCAAAATCGATGAGATTCGAGCAGTATAAAGTCGAAATTTCCGATGGATTTTCTACTTCGCAGAACGTATTGTAACCTACGAAATAATTGCCTCTCTCGATTTCGAATGCCGTAATTCCTCCGTCGTGTGCCCCGTAGCAGTCCATCACTTTGGTGTCGAAAGCCTCTTCTATCACTTGGCGATACTCCGGAGTAAGTACTTCGGAAGTAGTAAAAACGGCATTAAGTTTATATTTTACATTGTGCTTTTTCACATAAGAAGCTAATATATATATCGACGATGCATATCCATAGATATATTTTACTCTTTTCTTACGGGCTATTTCAAGATATTTACGGCATATACTATCCTCCATATTCATACCATTTAAGGCAATGGCATTTCGGAGTTTATAATAAATATCGTGTAACCAATTTTTTTTATTTACACGGAAAAGCGACGAACTTCCAAAAGATAAAAACGGTTCACCATAGTGAAATCCCGTAGTCTGCCAAGCATATATTTTGGCTGCCGTTACATAACCCCACGTGTTTTCGTCTATAATAAAATGAAGAGGTTCACCCGTAGAACCACCCGTAGAACGTTTACGATGTGAGATTTTATCAATATTGTCGGGAATAATATCCGAATAACGTTGTCTTATAATTTCTTTAGTCAGGATAGGTAAGCGACAAATATCTTTCGTAGAAGTGAAATCATCGATACTATAACCGGATTTATCGATGACCTCTTTGTAATAGACGGTGTGTTCGTAAGCAAATCGAATAAGGTCGCGAAACTGCCGATTCTGCCATTCGGTAATTTCATCTCGGCTAAGGGAATTTAATCTTTTTATTTCTCTGTACCAATATTTTATCTTCATTCCCATTATTGTATCTACAACGGGAATTACTATATTCATTAAAAAAAACTCTTTAATATTTGCCATCATATATTTTGAATAAATCGTTTTTTATATTTTCCCATCTGTATCGATGAGCTTCTACCAACGCCGCGCGTATCATATTTCGAGTAAGCTCTTGATTTTCTACAGCCTCTATCATAAGTTTAGCAAGAGATATATAGTCTTTACTGTCAAAGAGATAGCCTGTTTTTCTATTCTCTACTACATAAGGAATACCGCCGACATTACTTGATATGACGAGCAAGCCCGCACTGAAAGCCTCAATAATAGAAACAGGCATGTTGTCTATTATCGGAGAAGAGAGAAAAATATCATTCCTCTCTAAATAAGGGTAAATATCTTTATTGTTTACCCTTCCTACAAACATTATATTCGGAATATTTTGCGAGGATACAAGTCGTTCGAGATTTTCTCGTTCAGGTCCGTCGCCAAGTATAGTCAATTTGGCTTCGGGAATACTTTTTTGCACTATCCCGAATGCACGAATAATACACGAGATATTATATAGAGGGTATAAAGAACGCATACTTATATAGTTAGGGTAAATAATATTGCGTTCTTTAAAAGGCAAAGAATTTTCTATGATATTAGGTAAGATTTTACAAGATATTCCGAACGATGCGAATATCTCTTTCAGAAATCCTGACGGCACAGTAACTTGTTCGCAATTAGAATCAAAATAGCGTATTAGGAACTTAAAACGACCGAAAAACCGTTGAGCATCGCCACCATGATATGTTATAATTAATCTTTTTCTCAGTATTTTCGAAATTATCGAGGCTAATACGATAGGGAAGAATCCCCAGTAAGAGCAACCATGTACGTGAAATATGTCGTAATGCCGCCCTGTAAATATCAACTTTGGAAAAAGTAATATCCGTTTTATGACGTTGCACGAAGTATTGAAAATACGGCATTCGATACCATACTCTGTCAGGTGTTTATGCAAGATTTCCATTTGCCCCGATATTCCACCAACTCCAGCTTTATAATTGCCTATCAATAAAATTTTTTTCATACGATTATACGAGACCGCGTCCGGCTAGTTTGAACCAACTCCAGACAGTCAGAGCAATGAAGATGAAGACAATATAATATAAGTAATATTTCTTTGTCTTACGGTCGACTTGGCTGATTCCGTAAGCTGAGAACATTAATAAAATAGGTAGTACAGGAAAGTGAAATCTTTCCGATGCGGCAAATTTACTTAAAGCAATTACTATTAAATAACTAATCATAAAGCTTCCCGCCAATAGATAATCTCGCCATTTATGTGTTTTTATAATTATAAATAGAGAAAACATGACAAAAAAAGCCATTATATTTTTTACGTAGTTACCTCCACCAATGAGCATCTGATTTTCTTGTCCTTCGGTATTAACCATAGTTGGAAATGGAATTACGAATATCATTGGAGCAAATACCGAACCCGATAGGTTTTTTACAAATTTGTTACCTCCCTCAACATTAGATCTATATTTCATAGAATTGGACTGATTAGTATCCTTATTTTCCCATACGGTCTCTATTTCTGTCATTATTTTGCCTCCTATGAAGTAGCTTAATGTTGCTACACTCCAGACAATAAGCAATATTCGTTTACCCCACCCTAATATGCGCGAAGACGAAAATGCCAAGGCTGTAAAAAAAGAAAAGATAGCAGTAACACCAATAACTGTACGAAAGAAGAACAATAAACTTGCCGCTAATATTGGTAGCGATATATTGATAAAATTATATCTCTGTGAGCGTATAACATAGTCTGTACGTTCAAGAAAAAGTATTATCAGAAATGTCATCTCTATCTCTTTCAAGTGCAATCCACAATAATAAATAAGATTGGGCATCAGCATACACAAAATACCCGCAATTCTTGCTATGGCAGGGTTGTCGAATGTGCGTTTTGTTAATCTATATATGAGAATACAAGTGAAGGCTCCGATAAGGGCTTTTATCAGTCTTGTAACAATAATACTATCGCCTGTAATATAATATATTAGTGATAAATAAAAAGGATATCCTCTATCGGAGAGTTCGACTCCCGACATAAACTCCACTATATTGAATGTCCCATTACGCATTGAGGATGCTCCCAGTAGCCCAGATTCATGGTAAAATATGGAGTCGGCAGCTTCGAACTCGAACATTTTACCAGTCATAGATATATAAAAGAAGTAACTAAAGACAACCCAAACGACACGTATGACGAAAGCTGTGATAAAAAGCTGCCGAAGGAATGTCCTCTCCGAATACTCTGCCCAGCGTTTGGTCAGAATATTGGTAAAGTAGAAAAAGCTCGTTACCTCCACTACCCCGAATAGTATCCAAAGCCAACTCATACCATAACCCGAAAAAGCCACAGGTATTATCATCAACACGATAATGTAAAGTGCGATAGCCTTAGTAGTGAAATATTTTGGAAAGTAGTGGAGCACAGATTTTTATTTTATAGTTATTTAAGTGTGTTTATTCGTTGATATATAGTATTTAAGTTTTGCAGGTGTCGCTTTATGCTGTATATCTCACGTGCTATATCGGCTTTGTCGCAGGCTTTCTGCCACTCGCTATCCCTGTTTTGTAAAAATAGCATAAATTTTTCGAGCAAATCAGCTTCGTAATACTCTTTTTGCGAGTTGCTGACGAAAAACACGGCATCTGCCATTTTTATACTGAGTTTTATAAGTAGCCTGTTCCATTTGCCTACACCAAAGTCGTAGCCGTGGAATGTCTCTATAACCTTTATCCCCGTACCGATACAGGCAAGTTTGGCATACAGCCCGTCGATATATTGTTGCGCGTGAACTATAGTTATTCTGTTAGTTATAAGTAATTTATGAAGCCGTAACAAATATCCGATATAGTTACCTCGTCTCGGTGAGCATTGTTCCATCAGTTGTGTGGCATAAAATTCGGATTGGTAATTGCCTCCTTTGCGATGTATCCCGATAAAGCTATATTCTGCTATACGGGCATTCTTGAATACATCGAGTAAAAGTGTCTCCATACCACCTCTATTAAGCGAACCGAGCATATAAGCTATTTTCATGTGATTTATATTAAAAATACTAACGAGATTCAGAATACATGGAATTTGAACTTTTTACTATCATAAACCGTCTCTTAAGCTTCAAAAATGGAGTTTCATAATATCTGTATGATAGCCAAGCAATTAATATGGTAAATATTACCGCAGAAGAGTATACCAAGAAATATTTTGCTATCATATTCACATCAATATACTTAAAACAATAAGACAACAAAAATATTACCAATGGATGAACTATATATATTCCATATGATATTTTACCCGTAAAATCAAATAATCTTGTTTCGAGATTAAATATTTTTTTACCGCTAACAATTTGTCCCATAATCATACTTACAGAAGCAAAAGCCATTACTTCCTGACCTATTACGGCAGGAACGTTTATCACCCCAAATCCCATAAGCACAAACATTAGCCACGCAAATCCCTGCGTAAATTTGTTTGTCGAAAATCTCACAAACATCTCATTTCGGGACGAATATAAGATTGCAGCAATTGCTCCAATCATCATACAATGAAAACGAGTAACCATAAAAAACCTGTATATTATGGAAGAAGGTCCGTACAATACCCAAAATAAAATTTTGGCACTAAAAAAGAGAATAAAAATAATCAAGGCTATTTTCAGTAGTTTCGACTTCGAAATTCTCACCAATAGTGGCCAAAAAAGATAAAACTGCTCTTCGACCCCGATACTCCAATAATGTACGAGTATCATTATCCCTTGATATGTGATAAATGGAATATTAGCTGCAAAAAAAAGATAAAACCACAATTCTTTTACCAATATTTGATTCGACAGACCGAAGCATAAAAAAACCGATAAACTTACTATAATGAAAAGATAGTATATCGGCCATATTCTTAGGATACGTCGCAGATAAAATTTACCAATACTGACCGTTTGTGTCTTTCGCATCTCTTTTATCAACAAAAAGGTAATGAGAAATCCACTGATAACAAAGAAAAGCGTAACACCATATCCGGCCATAGGTAAATTTACAAATTTAGGTAACCCGAAATCGGCTATACCTTCTTGCGAGACGTGTGCTATCAGTACAGATAAGGCAGCAATTGCTCTTAATCCGTTTAATCCGGGTAAATATACGCTAACTTGCCTCATATTCCATAAAAAATACCATATCTCGATATTTATGTATTGTTGTTTATCATCTCTATAAAGCGATCGAAAAGATATACGCTATCTTGGGGTCCCGGGGCAGACTCAGGGTGATACTGCACGGCAAATATTTTATCGGCTTTGCTCTCTATACCTTCGGTAGTATTGTCAAGGAGATTGACGTGCGTTATTTCCAGACCTGTGTTTTTGAGCGATTCGGCATCGATAGCATAGCTATGATTCTGGCTTGTAATATGTATCTTACCCGTTTTCAGGTCTTTTACGGGGTGATTGCCGCCTCGGTGTCCGAACCTCATTTTGTAGCTTTTGGCCCCGTAAGCAAGACTTATCATCTGCATACCCAGACAAATACCGAAGATAGGTACTTTGCCTCTAAGTTGTTTTATAAGTTCTATCACCGAGGTAACGTCCTGAGGGTCGCCGGGTCCGTTAGATAGGAATATCCCTTGAGGATTGAATGCCAATATCTCTTCTATAGAGGTATTGTACGGCACAATGGTAACATTGCATCCCTTGCGATTCATAATGCGTATGATATTGTATTTGATACCGCAGTCGATAGCTACTATATCGTATTTATGGTTAGGGGTACGGGCAAACCAACGCTTTTTGCAACTCACACGCTGTACCATATCGGTAGGATATTGATACTGCTCTATTTTAGCCATAGCTTCGCTTTTGGAGGTATCGGCAGAGGTAATGAGTACTTTTTGCGAGCCTTCGGAACGCACCATACGCGTAAGATAACGTGTATCGACTCCGTAGATAGACGGTATGTCGTGCTCTTCGAGTACTTCCGACAGAGTTTTGGTGTAGCGAAAGTTTGAGGGAACGTCGTTGTAATCTTTTACTATCAGTCCGCCGATGGTAGGGAACTTGGTTTCGTAGTCTTCGTCGGTAATACCGTAATTGCCGATTAGAGGATAGGTCATTACTACCATCTGCCCAGCATACGACGAGTCGGAGATAAGCTCTTGGTAGCCGACCATCGATGTATTAAACACTATTTCATTAATAGATTCCTTGTTGGAACCGAAGCCGTAACCGTAAAATTCGGTGCCGTTTTCTAAAACGATTTTCTTTGTGAAGTTCTTCATATCGAAAGACAAAATTAGTGAATTTTCTCGTACCACTAATACGGTTCTCTGTTATTTTTATTACTCTCTGCAGATAAATATATTACAGCAGCTAAGACTTAGCGTTGTATAAAACTGAAATTTGCACTATTACATACAATATTTTTTATTCGATAGCTGAGAAAATAATAAAATCATTACCTTTGTACTTTCAATTATTCTTATTCTGTGTAGAACAATAATATTCAATTAAAAACATAAAGTAAATAAGTTATGATGAAAAGAACATTTTTGATGTTAATGGCTTTTTTAGCCGTTAGTTTAGGGGTGTTTGCTCAGGCGAATCTTAGAGATGGCTTCGAGGAGTACACTCTAAAAAATGGTATGAAGGTATATCTGTGGGTTGATAAAGATATACCAAATGTTTACGGACAAGTAGCTGTAAGAGCAGGTTCTATCGACGAACCGGCAGATTTTACGGGACTTGCTCACTACCTCGAACACATGTTGTTCAAGGGCACACAAGAAATCGGCGCTCTCGACTGGGCAAAAGAAAAGCCTATGTACGAGCAGATTATCAAGCTCTACGACGAAAAGGCTAAACTGAGAGACCCTAAAAAAGACAAAGCCAAAAGAGACGAGCTTACAAAAAAGATAAACGAACTCTCGGTAGCTTCGTCGAAAATCAGTAAAGGCTCCGAATTTCCTACGCTTATTCAAGCAGCAGGAGGTACTGGACTGAATGCTTATACCAATTTCGACCAAACTGTTTACCACAACTCTTTCCCTGCATATCAGATGGAAAACTGGTTGACGTTGTATTACGACCACTTCCAACGCCCCGTTTTCCGCGAATTCCAAGCAGAAATGGAAAACGTATTCGAAGAGTTGAACCTCAGAACTCCAAGCATTGGATACCAACAATATATTACTTTATTTGAAAAGTTATTCAAAGGTTCGTACTATGCTCGCGGAGTCATCGGCACACCCGAACATCTGAAAAACCCGAGTATGACACCGATGATTAAGTTCTTCGAAGATTGGTATGTACCAAACAATATGGGTCTGTTACTTTACGGTAATTTCGACCCCGAACAGGCAAAACCTCTCATCGAAAAGACTTTCGGCAAAATGCAGTCAAAAAAGCTGCCCGAGCGCAAACCTACCGTACCTACTCCGCTTACAAAGAACGAAAAAATAAAGGTGAAACTAGGCTACTCTCCTTCTATCGTATGGGGTTACAATGGAGTAAAGAAGGGACACCCCGATGAGTTTAAGATCGACTTTATGCTATCCATTCTGAACAACAGCTACAACACTGGGTTATTCGACAAACTGAATATGGAAGGAGCTATCGGAGGGGTAAATGCCTCGTCTATGGCAATGCGCGACTGTGGTCGTATTATTATACAAGCTGCACCATATTTCGACGTAAGCCAATACACTTATGAGTCCGACGCTGCTACCGAAAAACTCGTTATGGCAGAGATAAACAAACTAAAACGCGGACAGATACCTACTTGGCTTATGCAGTCGGTAAAAGAAAGCTACTTGCAAAGCCTTAAAACCATATCCGAAAGTCCGGGAACTAAAATAGACTTCGCCACAGAGTCGTACCTCTATGGTATCCCGATGAGTGAGTATTTCAATATGGAAGAAAAGGTAAAAGCTATCACCGTAGAAGATATAAAAGAGATAGCCAATAAATATTTTTCGGGCAACTATATGACTATCTCTTTCTCCGAAGGCGACCCGAAAATACAGCTTTTCGATAAAGCAAAAATCGATCCTCTACAGATGCCCGACGAAGAATATTCGCAGTATTACAAAGACTTCGTGAAGAGACCCGTACAGGCTCCTACACCTAAATTCACCGATTTCTCCGATATTCAAAGAAAAGACCTATTCAATGGCGGTAAAATGTTCTACGTGAAAAACCCGAAGAACGATATCTTCTCTCTTACTCTCGAGTATCAGGTAGGTACGCATACCGACAAGAAACTCCAGTACGCAGCTAGTCTGATGAACTATGCCGGTACTATGCCAAATCAGTCGAACAACGACCTCCGCAGAGAACTTTCGAAACACGGTGCTTCGTATGGTGTGGGCGTCAGCGACAATAAGTTTGTAATCCAAATAGAGGGAAATGAAAGAGATCTCGACAAAATAATGCCTATAATATTCCGTCTTTGTCTGATGCCGAAACTCGACAACAAACAGATAGAGGCCGTTATGGGTAGTGCCGTACAAAGCCGTATGTTCGAAAAACGAGTACCCGGAATTATTTCCTCGGCTCTGATGGAGTATATCCAGTTTGGCGACCAATCGCGTTATATCGACCGTATACCGTCGAAGAAACTTATCTTCGTCGGCGAGTCGGGCTACAACTTCCTTATCACCAATTCTGACCTTACGGCTACTATACAGAAAGTTACCTCTTATCCGGTGAATATACACTACGTAGGAGCTAAGCCTATGGAAGAAGTGGCAGAGATACTGAAAGGTACCGTGCCTACGCAGAAGACCATATTAGAACCTCAGAAGGAATTCTACCGCGACCGAGTTTCGTATACCGAACCCGAAATATATTTCTTGCCCAATACCGATATTCAGCAAGCAGAAGTTACTATGTATTTCCCCATAGGCAACTACGACAATTCGCAATATGTCGACTACACTGCTTTCTCGCGTTACTTCGGTGCAGGCGGACTCAACAATATCTGTTTCTCCGAAATACGTGAAAAACGTTCGTTGGCTTACAGTACTTACGGTGCCGTATCAATGAATCCTATGAACAAAACGAGCTGGTTTATAGGTTCGACAGGTACACAAAACGACAAAGTAAATACTGTGGTAGATATCTATATGGACTTACTTAAGAATATGCCTATGTTCAAGTCGTATGGCGATAATATCAAGACTACCGTAAAGGCTGAGTTGGCATCGGATTACACTCCGTTCAGGAGCAAGAGTATTTACTACGAAAACGGCGTTAAAAAGATCGGATTTACCGACGACCCGAATAAGACTTGGTACAAACAAGCCGAAAATTTGACGTTCGACAACATCGCTAAGTTCTACAACGAAAAGATAAAGAACGCTCCCGTAATCATCGTGATACACGGAAATCCGAAGTATATCGACATCAAGGATATCGAGAAGAAGTACGGTAAAGTCAACCGCGTGCCTATCTCCAAGATATTCCAAGGTGGCGAAATGTAATAATCTTTCGGAAAAAATAGGCTAATTAATTTTCATAATAAAATTTCGACTTCCCGTTGCCGTAAGGAGCGGGAAGTTTTTTATCTGTCTGCTTTTAAATGTATAGTCTGTGTCAGATACAACTGTTATTTCAGAGATTAATTTAAACCTACAGAGTAAAATAAAACTCATACATATTTTGTATAATAAAAAAAAGTATTACCTTTGCACTCGTTTTACACATATAAAATATAATTGTTTTTTGGGTCCCATAGCTCAGTTGGTTAGTAGCACCTGACTCATAATCAGGGGGTCCTTG
>CAJPPQ010000021.1 GCA_905372605.1 Porphyromonadaceae bacterium | reverse complement strand
ATTTCCTCGAAATTATCGGCGGCAAGCGACCCACGACCGTGGTTTTGCACAAAGTGGAGTAAAACGAGCAACCCACGACCGTGGTTTTGAAGAAAACAGTTGTTGGCGAGCAACCCACGACCGTGGTTTTGCACAAAGTAGAATAAAACGAGCAATCCACGACCGTGGTTTTGAAGAAAACAGTTACGGCGAGCAACCCACGACCGTGAATTGAGAAGAACGAATAATTTTTAATTCACGACCGTGAATTGAATAGAACGAGTAATAATAATTAAATAAAAAATCAAATGAAAAAAGTAGTATTATTTTTTGCCCTCGCAGTAGGGCTTCTCGCGAGTGCCGCCACAGTGCAGGCACAGATAGTAAACATGAGCCGCTATATCACCCTTACCGTCGCAAAAGACTCGGCGATACGGCTCGACTTCAAGGCAGCCGCTGGCGGCAGGCTCGTACGCATCGTAAGCGGCAGCACCGATACTATCGTTACCGTCGGCAGCGACTGGACGGGCTTTGCCAACTACACCGCCGACGGTACCACGATGACCGTCTACGGCGATATAATAGGCTTCAGTTGCAGCGGCAACAGAGCAAACCTCACCGCCCTCGACCTGTCGCAGAATACGCAGTTGACATGGTTAAATTGCAGTTCCAATCAACTCACCAGCCTCGACGTAACGCACAATACGCAGTTGATAGAGTTAAATTGCCACAACAATAGTCTTAACAGTCTCGACATATTGCACAATACGCAGTTGTGGGGGGTATATTGCCACGGCAACAACTTCTCCACTCAGGCTCTCAACGATATCTACTGTGCTCTGCCCGATAGAACAAGCGAGACATATGGAGTAATACAGCCCGTACGGAACTCTTCGTCGGAAAACCACGCTACCGTCATTGCCACCAACAAACAGAACGCCACCACCAAGAACTGGAGAGTGCAGTACTACTCAAACGATGCCGATATACCCGTTACTACGGGTACATACGTGTGCGGCACGCCACACCCTGTCGACACGAGCCGCTATATCACCCTTACAGTCTCCAACGGTGAGGTGATAAAGCTCGACTTCAAGGCAGCCGCTGCCAATACCTCCGTACGTATCAAAAGCGGTATCACCGATACTACCATCACCGTCGGCACCAGCTGGAAAGGTATTACCTCCTATACTGCTGCCGATAGCGTTATGACCGTCTACGGCGATATAATCGTCTTCTATTGCAGCAACAACAGAGCGAAGCTTACCGCCATCGACCTGTCGCACCATACGCAGTTGACGGAGTTATATTGTACCAACAATAAGATCACCAGCCTCGACGTATCGAACAATACACAGCTGACCGGATTATATTGTACAAGTAATCAGCTTAGCAGCCTCAATGCAAGTGGGTGTACGCAGCTGAAGACATTAAATTGCGTATCCAATCAACTCTTGAGCCTCAATGTAAGCGGATGTACGCAGTTGACGAAAGTGGAGTGTTTCTCCAATCGACTCTCGAGTCTCGATGTAAGTGGATATACTCAATTGAAGGAGTTGAACTGTTACGGCAATCAGCTCTCGAACATCAATGTAAGCGGATGTACACAGTTGAAGGAGTTGAAATGTTACAACAATCAGCTCGCAAGCCTCAATATAAGTGGATGTACACAGTTGAAGGAGTTATATTGCTACAACAATATTCTCACCGCTCTCGATGTAAGCGGGTGTACGCAGCTGACAAAAGTATATTGCCACGACAATAAACTCTCTACCGATGCTCTCGACGATATCTACTGTGCCCTGCCCGATAGGAAAGATTCTATCAATGGAGTGATACAGCCAGTAAACAACTCTTCGTCGACATACAACGATACTGTCATTGCTTCCAACGCCGCCAACGCCACCGCCAAGAACTGGAAGGTGCAGTACTACTCAAACGATGCCGACATCGCTACTACGGGTAGCTACGTATGTGGTACGCCACACACCAAACCTAATATGGATAGATACATCACCCTTACCGTTGCCAAAGACTCGGCGATAAGGCTCAAGTTTAAGGCAGCCGCTGCCGGTACTCCCGTAAAGATAGTGAGTGGTAGCCGCGATACTACCTTTACCGTCGATAATGACTGGATGACACACTACGTAAAATACAAATCCGACGGCACCACGATGACTGTCTACGGCACTATAACGGGCTTCATTTGCGATGGTAACGGAGATAACCTCACTGCCATCGACCCGTCGCATAATACGCAGTTGAAGAGGTTGGGTTGTTCCTCCAATAAGCTCACGAGCCTCGACATTTCGGAGAATACGCAATTGGAGGAGTTAAATTGCTCTCGCAATAATATTAGCAACCTCGACGTATCGCACAATACACAGTTGACGGAGTTATATTGCTACGACAACAAGTTTACTACCGCTGCTCTCGACGATATCTTCTGTGCTTTGCCGGTTAGGCAAGCGTCGGACAATGCAAGAATACAGCCGGTATACAGCGATACGTCGTCAAATCACGCTATCGTCCTTGCCACCAACAAGGCGAACGCCATCGCAAAAAACTGGAAGGTACAGTACTACGCCGACGATACCGACATACCCGCTACTACAGGTACATACGAGTGCGGTACACCACATACCGACATAGCCGAAGCCACCGCCGAGCCGTCACTTACCCTCTACCCGAACCCCGTGGCAGACGTGCTATATCTCTCGGCTACCGCTCGCACCATACGTGTGTACGATATGTACGGCACCGAGGTAGCCCACGCCACCGATACCGACCGCGTAGAAGTATCGCACCTGCCCGCAGGCATCTACACGGTGAAAGCCGACGGCACAGTAGCTAAAATGGTAAAAAGGTAAAACCTAATTACAAATTATAAATTACGATGTAGGGGCGAAATATTTTTCGCCCCTACATTTTTGTGCATTGCACAACCCCCAATTCAACAGTTAAACGATTAAACGTTTAAACAATTCAACGCTTATACCTTTCAACAATCGAACCGCTAAAAAAACGCTACAACGTATACACGATACACGTTTCAACGATAATTTTTTGTACCTTTGTCGTGCTTTTTCGAGGTAAACGAATAAGTCGAAAAAGAGAGATTATGCCAGCCACAGATAATAAGTTTTGTTTTTTGAGCCTTGGTAGCAGCAGTAGCGGTAATTGTTACTTCGTCGGTACTTCCGATTACGGTTTCCTTATCGATGCGGGAGTAAGTGTGCGTACGGTAAAGAAGGTCTGCAAAGACAACGGTATCGACTTTAGCCATATTTACGGCATATTCATCACCCACGCCCATACCGACCACGTCAAATACGTCGGTGTATTGGCAGAGAAATACAACCTCCCCATCTACACTACGCAAGCTGTCTTCGACGGTATCAACGGCAATGTCCGTATTACCCCCAAAATCTCGAGCCACAACCGCCGAGTGTTCTGTAAGAGCGACAAAATCACAATCAGAGACTTCGTCGTACAGTCGTTCCCTGTAAGCCACGATGCAAGCGATGCAATGGGGTATTCTGTCCTGTTCAACAATCAGACTCTGGTAATCGCTACCGACTTGGGCTATATCTCGCGCGACGTGTCCGACAATATCGCCCGAGCCAACTATCTTGTCATCGAAGCCAACTACGACGAAGAGATGCTCAAAAACGGCAATTACAACTATACGCTCAAGCAGCGAGTACGTTCGCACACGGGGCATCTGAGCAACGAACATACAGCCCGATTCCTCGCCGACAATTGGCACGATAGCCTTACACATCTATTCCTTTGCCACGTAAGCGGCGAAAACAATACCCCCGAACTCGCTTACAGCACCGTCGGCGATGCCCTTAAAGAAAAGAATATATCGCCCAAACTCTTTGTGGTCTTAGACCGCTTGGCACCCTCTCCGATGTTCGTACTCGAATAAGGCAAGCCTTTGCCGATAAATACTTATTTCTTACCTTTGTAAAAAAAGAAATCGAATCGGAGATGATACTCGAAAGAATAAATATACTCAACTACCGAAATATCGAAGAGTGCGAGCTTACGTTTTCGCCCAAGGTGAACCTCTTCTGGGGCAACAACGGCATGGGCAAAACCAATCTGCTCGATGCCATATATTACCTGAGTTTCTGCAAAAGCCACCTCAACGCCAAAGACAGCCACCTCATAAGGCACGGCAGCGATTTCTTTATGGTTCAAGGCGAATATATCGACTCAGGTAGCGTAGCCACTGTCTCGTGTGCCGTCAAGAATAGGCGTAAAAAACAGTTCCTATACGACAAGAAAGAGTACGAACGCCTCTCTGAGCATATCGGCAAGATACCTCTCGTACTCGTATCGCCTGCCGACAATTCGCTTATCGACGAGGGCAGCGACGAACGCCGACGGTTTATGGACATAATCATCTCGCAGTACGACCGAGAATATCTCCTGCACCTTATGGCATACAATGCCGCCCTTCGTTCTCGCAACGCTATGCTCAAACACCCCGACAGTATCGACGGCACACTGCTCGAGATACTCGACGACAAACTCTGCACCGAAGCAGAGCCGATATTTGCCCGTAGGACTGAGTTTATGACCGATTTTATACCCGTCTTCCGCGATTTCTATGGCAGCATATCGCAAAGACAAGAAGAGGTATCGCTCTCTTACTCTTCCGTATTGCAGCAGGCAGACCTCCGACAACGGCTCGCCTCGTCGCTCGAACGCGACAAATATCTCGGCTATACTTCGGCAGGGATACACAAAGACGACCTCGAGATGATATTCGACGGCTTCCCGCTCAAAAGAAACGCCTCGCAAGGGCAAAACAAGAGTTATCTTGTAGCAATGAAGCTTGCTCAGTTTATCTTTTTGAAAAAAAACTCGAATAAGACCCCCATTCTACTGCTCGACGACATATTCGATCGTCTCGACTCCGAGCGTTTGGAGAATATTATCCGTCAGATATCGTCAGACCGCTTCGGGCAGATATTTATCACCGATACCAACCGCGAACATATCGATAAAATCATAGCTAACAACAACAACGACTTCCGTCTCTTCGCCATCGAAGACGGCAGAGCCGTAAGTACCACTCAAAACTCGAAATGAAAATACCGACTCTACTTATATCTATTCTTTGCTCCACGGCAATGCTCTCGCAGAGTTTCCGCACACAGACGATCGACCCGCAGATAAAGACGCTGCAGGTCTATCCCGAACACGATATTACGGGCTTTCCTCTCTTGGAGTTCGGTAGCGACCACAGACTTGTGGTGAGCTTCGACGATATGGTATTCTCCGAACGCACATTTTATTACAAGATAGTGCATTGCGATAGAAACTGGCAGCGTTCGCTCTTGGGCGAAATGGAGTATTACGACGGCTTTACGGTCAATCGTATCGACGACGTCGACCTGTCGCAAAATACCCTTACAAACTATACGAATTACCGCTTCAGCATTCCGCGCGAGGGCGATAGCTTCAAAGTATCGGGCAACTATGCAGTCCTCATTTCCGACGATAGCAGTTTCGATAAGGTCGATGCCGTAGTGTGTCTCTACGTTGCCGAGCGGCTCGTAGATATATCGTCTAAGGTTACCTCCGGTACTCTTAAAGGCTTCAATACACATTATCAGCAGCTCGAAGTCGAGGTCGACAACGGAGCTTATCCCATACAGAACCCTACATCTGAGCTAAACCTCTCTATAATACAGAATCGTCGTACCGACAATGCCGTCCGTAACCTACGCCCTACCTTTGTAAGTACCTCTCGGCAGACCTATAGCAATATCGGCGAGCTTGTCTTCGAGGGAGGCAACGAGTATCGGTTTATCGACTTTTCCGATGAGTACCGTTATAGCGGCGATATCGACAAAATAGATATAAAACCCGACCGCTACAACGTATATACCTTGCCTGCCGTTCCTCGCAATAGGTCGTATCTGCCTTCCAACTACGGCAATGCCAACGGGCGATATATCGTCAACCGCAAAAACTATCACGACCCCGACTACAACGCCGATTATATGCAGGTACATTTTGTCTTACCTGCCGATATGGAGTATTATGGATACGATATATACATAGTAGGCGATATGTTCGACAATCGCCTCGACGACAATTCGAAGATGGAGCTGGATACCAAGCGTAATATCTTCCGTAAAAGTGTCTTTCTCAAACAGGGCGGATACAGTTTCTTGTATCTCTTCGTGCCTCACAAAGGCTCTCGGTCACTGCCTGCGACTCCGTCGCTCATACCGTTCGAAGGAAGCTTTTGGCAGACTCGCAACGAGTATGCAATATTATTGTACCATACGCCGTTTGGAGCTAAGTACGATAGGCTTGTCGGGTTCAAAATATTTAATAATCAATAAAAAAATACGGAGTAATGTTTGATTTGTTTGTCAGATTTCCCTATTTAGCAGCAGCAGTATCGTTTTTGGTCGGACTTATATTGATGCCATTTGTACTGCAATTTGCCAAAAGTCGGAATATGGTAGTCCGCCCCAATAAGCGTACCTCGCACCAAGGTGCCGTACCCAATATAGGAGGCGTCAATATCTTTCTTTCGCTGCTGGTAGTCTTTATTCCCTTGGTCGTATCGGGCAATATGAAGCCTTCGCTCTTCGTGGGCTTCTGTATTATATTCGTCATCGGCTTTATCGACGACCGTCTGGTTCTCTCTGCATATTGGAAGATAGTGGGCGAGACTCTATGTGCCTTTTTCCTCATATATTTCGCCGATATTCGTATCACATCGCTTTCGGGTATTCTGGGTATATACGAGCTTCATCCGCTATTGAGCTATGCCTTGTCGTATCTGTGTTATACTCTTGTGATAAATGCCCTCAACCTTATCGACGGGGTCGACGGGCTCGCCTCGGGGCTTGGTATATTGTATTGTCTGTTTTTCAGTTTATGGTTTCTGTTTATGCAGATGTATTCGTATTCGATTATAGGTTTTGCCGTAGTAGGAGCCCTTACTGTATTCTTCCTTTACAATGTTTTCGGCAGAAGTAAACGCAAGATATTTATGGGCGATTCGGGGTCGCTTATGCTTGGATATATTATCTCTTTTATGGCGTTTATGTTCATCGAACTCAATAAGACGCCTATCGCCGACCCTTCGCTATACTTCCCTGTGGCTCCCGTATCTGTGATTGCTATTATTTTTATCCCCATATTCGATGTGTTTCGTGTAGCTATCACACGTATTATAAACCACAAGTCTGTTTTAGTTGCCGACCGCAATCATATTCATCATCTGCTGCTTAGCTTAGGATTTTCGCATAAACAAGTTACAGCTATCTTGCTATTGGTAACTATAGCATATTTCCTTATGGCTATCGTTCTTAAATCTTATAGTGAGTGGGTACAACTTGCCATATTCGTACTTACGGGTTGTCTTATGATATTTATAGTGTGGCAGTTCATTAATATCAAAAACCAGAAACAACACCATGAAAAGCTCGATTAAAATAGCGACATTGTTTATCTTGTCTTCCGTCTTGTGCTCAAATAAATGTGTGTCGCAGACCAATACAAACCATAAGTCTAATGAAATAAACTACAAAATAATGCAATACAATAGTCTTACTCCCGAAGAAGAGCGTGTTATCGTCTACAAAGATACCGAACGCCCTTTTAGTGGCGAATATCTTAACAACAAACGTACGGGTACCTATGTCTGCCGTCGGTGCAATACGCCACTGTATAGGTCTGAAGATAAGTTTGATTCTCGCTGTGGCTGGCCATCGTTCGACGATGAGATAAAGGGTGCCGTAAAGCGTCTGCCCGATGCCGACGGTATGCGTACCGAAATCGTCTGCAACCAATGCGGAGCGCATCTGGGTCATGTCTTTCTCAACGAAGGTTTTACCGACAAGCAGACTCGCCACTGTGTCAATTCCATATCTATGCTGTTTGTCGCCGACGAAATCCCGAATACCGATACCGCATACTTCTCGTCGGGATGCTTCTGGGGTACGGAGTTCTATTTCATGAAAGCCAATGGCGTCAAACATACTACCGTAGGTTTTATGGGTGGGCATCTCGACCATCCGTCGTACAAAGATGTTTGTACTCAAACTACCGGACACCTCGAAACCACAGAGGTCGTATTCGATACCACAGCCACTTCGTACGACGATATGGTGCGTCTCTTTTTCGAGACACACGATTTCACTCAGACCAACGGACAAGGACCCGATATCGGACAGCAGTATCTTTCTTGTATATTTTATACCAATGAAATACAGAAAAATATAGCACAGAAATATATCGATATTCTTACAGCCAAAGGGTATAAAGTAGCTACTATGCTACGTCCGGCAGCACGTTTCTGGAGAGCCGAAAACTATCATCAACAATACTACGAACATAAAGGCGAACGCCCTTATTGCCATAAATATACCAAAATATTCTGATACGTACCATTGATATAATACCATCGATAAACAAAAGATTCTCTGTGTAGTATGGCAAAAGATAAAATCGTTTTTCTATGTACATCTTGCGGTATGGACTATCCCAAAGCTTATGGGAAATGTCCGAGCTGCGGGGCTTGGAACTCTTTCGTCGAACAAAAAGTAGCTAAGACCGTGCCCGACAAGGTTCCACACGGATATATAAACGTTACGCAAAATACACGGCCACAGCTTATCAACGATGTGAAGATTACCAGAGAAGTACGTATCGACACTACTTCTGCCGAGTTCAATAAGGTTCTCGGTGGAGGGCTTGTATTGGGTTCGCTCGTACTCATAGGCGGTGAGCCGGGAATAGGCAAATCTACTCTTGTATTGCAAATAGCTCTGAATATGAAGGAAAAAAAGATTCTTTATGTGTCGGGCGAAGAGAGTATCAGCCAGTTGAAAATCAGAGCCGAACGTATCGGGCAGCCGCAAAGCAACTGTTTCATATTGAGCGAAAACTCTTTGGAACAGATATTTACTCAGATAAAAGCCGTGGAGCCCGACCTCGTTATAGTCGACTCCATACAGACAATCGCCACAGAGACAGTCGATTCGTCGCCGGGTAGTATCACACAAGTCCGCGAGTGTGCCTCGGCTCTGCTCAAGTTTGCTAAACAGACCAATATACCGGTCGTACTTATCGGTCATATCACCAAAGACGGTACTATTGCCGGTCCTAAACTGCTGGAGCACATAGTAGATACCGTCTTACAGTTCGAGGGAGACCGTCACTATATATACCGAATCTTGCGCACCAATAAGAATCGCTTCGGTTCTACCGACGAACTTGCTATTTTCGAGATGCAACAAAGCGGGTTGCGCGAAGTAAGCAATCCGTCGGAATTGCTTATATCTCAGACCAATAGCGATTTGAGCGGTGTGGCTATTGCTGCTATGCTGGAGGGGATACGTCCGTTTCTTATCGAGGTACAGGCATTGGTGAGTACTGCTGCCTATGGCACTCCGCAACGCTCGGCAACAGGCTTCGACATACGACGTATGAATATGCTTCTGGCTGTCCTCGAAAAAAGAGCAGGGTTCAAACTCG
Source organism: Porphyromonadaceae bacterium (assembly GCA_905372605.1). Taxonomy (GTDB): domain Bacteria; phylum Bacteroidota; class Bacteroidia; order Bacteroidales; family Paludibacteraceae; genus F0058. The sequence continues at coordinate 3,961 of CAJPPQ010000021.1, read as the reverse complement.
CTCAAAAAGACGTTTTTCTAAACATAGCCGGAGGTCTTAGGGTTACCGATACCGCCATAGATTTGGCGGTGGCATCTGCCGTATTGTCGTCGAATTTCGATATTGCTATCGACAAAACTATCGCTATGACGGGCGAAGTCGGATTGTCGGGCGAGATACGCCCTGTCAATCGGATAGAAAATCGTATCGCCGAAGCTGAGCGGCTCGGTTTCGGTAAAATACTTGTACCCCAATACAATTTCTCGCAACTATCGAAGCCCAAGTCGAAGATAGAGATAGTACCTGTCGGTAAAATCGACGAAGCCTTTCGCCTGCTTTTCAAATAGATTTCAGTATGCTCTCCACTTGTGGTATTATAGCCGTTCGGTCGTCGTTTATTACCACGTAGTCGGCTCGTTGTCGGAGTGTCTTGCTCGACGTCTGATTTTTTATGCGGTTCAGTATCTCTTTCCGCGACATTCCCGAACGCATTTTTACTCGCTCTATACGCAATTTTTGTGGTGCTACGACAGCTATAATCTTGTCGAAATACTTCTCTAAACCGTTTTCGAATATTATGGCAGACTCGAATACCAATATGTCTGTCGCCTGTCGCTCTGCCCATCTACTAAAATCGTCGATTACCGCTGAGTGTACTATTGAGTTTATTTGCAATAGTTTCGACGATGATGCAAAAACCTCTTCTGCCACGAAACGCCTATTCAGCTTGCAATCGGTATACGCTTCTTTACCAAATATTTGTGTTATAGAGTGTATGATTTTATCGTCGGTTTCCATCAAAGATTTCGCCCTTGTATCCGAATCGTAAACAGCGATTTCGTATGTTGTCAGTAGTTTGGAAACCATAGATTTACCGCTTCCGATACCACCGGTAAGTCCTATCTTTATGGCATGCCTCATTTCTCTTTCGTGTATTCCAGCGAAAACTCCGCTTCTTGTGGAAATACTCTCAATATCTTTGTGTTAGACAATTTCGACACAATCGTTATCGGACAACGATTGTCTGCCGTACGTTGATTGTAGTCTATCTCAGCGGTAAAGTCTTTGCTATCCACATCATTATACTTGCCGATAGGTACTATTACGCTTATATTCACTTTTTGCGGGAATGCCTTCATAGTGAGCCCCTCAGGTACATTCCTGTATTCTATATCGATAGGCATAGTCTTCTCGGTCGATTTGTCTATCGATATTTTCAGTTTTACTCCGTCGGGGTCGTAAGAGAATCTTTTATCGTTTTTGAATGTGTAAAATATTGTTTTGCTTTTGCTTAGAGAGTCTGTCGATAAGTCGTTGATTCTTATCGTATCTATCATACTTATATCTTGTATTGAGCCGTAGATGGTTACAGTACTGGGATATATACCCACAGTATCCGAGAGTATGTATTGATTTTTTACGGGAATATCGCTGTCGAGTACTACAGTAACTCTTTTGTTCTCTAGAGTAATGTATTCTACTACAATTACTTTAGGCGTAAAATTAGATATATTGGACTCTTTTCCGAAGTCATTTTTTACAGCATTTTTTACAATATTATCGATCGAATAAGTCTTGCGTCCCGATTTTATATTGCGGTTAATGTCCTTCAAATCAATTACCAAATGCTCTGTCTGTTTCACAAAAAAGTACTTTACAAAAGATGTTTTGGCATCGGCTACCGATACATTTATCTCCTTTTCGAGCGTGTTGGTAATCTTTACATTGTTTGGAAGGTTTACGTATTCTACTGTGTATGTGATAGGTATCTCTCGGTTACTACCTATCGAATGCATCAGCCAAAAGTTTGCCGACAGCAGTAAAAAAAACAAAAAGATTGCCGTCTGTTTCCTGAAAATTATACCGGCAATCTTTTTAAGTACGTCAATCATAATTAAATATAAAATTATGAATATACGATTCCTATCGTGTTTTTTACTTTTGGGTCTATGCGTTTATCTCTATTTATGAGAGACTTACGGTCTTATTTTGTACTTTCTGTCGAGGCCGGATCCGACGAATCGAATACCATATTTTTGTTCACCTTTATTTTTACACCGTCTGCTATCTCCAAAATCACGTAGTTGTCTTTTACTTCCCTTATTTTACCATATATACCTCCCTGAGTGATAACACTTTTACCATTTTCCAATGAGTCTTGAAACTTACGAATTTCTTTTTGGCGTTTACTCTGTGGACGAATGAGGAAAAAGTAGAATACCACTATAAGAAGGGCAAACATTAAAATTGTACTCCACGCACTGCCGCCACCGAAACCCGTAGCTGCTTGTAATAAAACTGTTGCTAATGTCATAATAATAATATATTTATATAAGAAAATTTGTGCAAAGATAATAATAATAAATCAATTCGCCGATACGATTCTACTATATTTTGAGTTTATAATAGGTGCGACTCGAAAACAATGTGTGGTTGTATGTTGGTAATCAACTGTATACGAAAATTACTCTATTTGTATATTGGAAGTAAATAACCCACTCCAAACTCGAGCATTTCCGCCACATTCCGATGTAACTTTATTCCCCCTTGAAGAGCGAGGTTTTTGTGAATTTTGTACCGTATTGCAAGTCTGATATAGTTCCAACCATCCTCATTATTAATGTTATATGAGTAAAATATTCCACGTCGGCTGTTTGTGTGCGGTGATGAGTTTTTTATCGGATCGTATAGGTATATGCCTAAGTCGATAATACCGCTCAATCGTCCCATTATCACTTCGTTATTTACGGATATACCGACTCTTAGTTTATTGCTAAACTTGTCTTCGTCGATTTTGTATCTGGTAAACAGTGGATTATCGTCCGAAGGGCGTTTCGTGAAAGCTCCGTCGTAGAAAGCGTCTACTCCGCCTCCAAGTGAATACCAGTTAGTTATAGGTGTAGTGACGCCTATATGTAGCGAGCCTACGAAAAAACTTTTGTGGTCTCTGTAATGTATTTCACGCGAGAATCCCGATATCACGGTTTTTGCTTCGAGGGCTGCAGGTGGCTGATATTCAGTGTCGTATCGTGTCGTTGCGTTGTGAGCCAAGAAGTCGTATTTTACCCCCAACTGAGCGTAGATGATATTCACCCCGAAATTAGGGTTGCGAAAACTGCCATTGCTCATGTGCGAATATCCCACATCGCCCGCAAGCGACAGACGCTCGCCAATGCGATATGCGAAATTTGTGCTTGCCGTAAGATAGCAATTGACGGGGAAACTGAAAGCAGAATTGGCTGTACCTGCATCGACTCCTCGCGACATATCGGCATCATACCAAGTTTTTGTAACAAAACTAAGCCCTGTGCCTATTTTTAGATTGATTGCCAAGTGATTGCTGCCGTACATAGGAATAGATACGTACGGATAGCCGTAAATCGCATTGCCGAGTAATTGGTTGTTGCCCAGATTGATAAAGCCGAGTCCAATACCGATATTCGGGAAATGCCAATACTGCTGCCAATTGTTTTCACCCTGCTCCGACTTCCATTCGAGTGACAACTCTCCACCAAGTACTGCGCCTTTGGCAATGGCATCGAGGTTCTTAGAGTGCGGAACAATCCAGCCTCCGTAAAAAGCACTTTTTGCAGTGTATTTGTACTGTGCGTAAAGTGTTGTAGAAGAAAGTAGTATTGCAATTATAAGACCTCTGAGAGCAACGACATTCGATAGCATATTACTTTTGCAGCTATTTTTACAAAGGTAGTACAATTTTGTCGAATCGATAATGTTAGTGTTGGGCTTTTTTGCTGTAAGTCGTTTTATATGTGTCTGTTGTGGGTGTGGTGATTGTTCGGAGAAGACGCTGTATACGGTAGCTTATTACGAAAGTCCAACTTATATTAAACCAAAGACTGTGAAAGTCGCTTTTCTTCGAATCGCCTTTTTCTCTTTTTTATAACCTTGCCTGTTGAATCTACAGATGTGCCTTTTTGCTCCAAGTCAAAATTTTATTGTAATTTTGTAACGATATTACGGC
>CAJPPQ010000020.1 GCA_905372605.1 Porphyromonadaceae bacterium | reverse complement strand
ATCTGTTTATTCCGAAAATAGATATTTTTACCCTATCTTTGCATAAAAAATAAAAGCGATGAATACTATTGTAGGAGAGAAAATAAAGAATCTGCGGAAGAGCAAGAATCTGTCGCAAGAAGAGGTTGCAGAGCTTATTCACGTATCACAATCCACTTACGCCCGTATGGAAAACGGTTCGAGCAACTCTTGGGCAGGTTACATTATACCGCTGTGCGAATTATACGGCATACAACCCGAAGAACTCTTAAAATCGGATAATATAGTAATACATAACAACAATACATCCTGCAAATACAGCGGAGCGTATGTAATCAACAACCTATCGGACAAACTAATCGAACAATACGAAAAGCGTATCGCCGAGAAAGACGCCTTTATAGAATATCTGCAGAAGACGATAGAACAACTCCGTAAATAGCCTTTCCTTTGTAAATCCGTATTTACCCGCCATCGTAGCGTCTCTATGTATCGGCATTGGGTGAGGCGTTGGGTTTGCGGAATATTTATTACTTTTGTGTCGCTTTATAAGCAGCCCTCGCAGAGCAGCAGACAGAGATATAGCCGTATCGGCAGTGTTTGGGGTGTATGCTCTTGTCGGAGGGGAGAGAGACAATGTTTTTATCAAGTAATTATGTCGAAAAGAAACAAAAAGCCCCTGCCTCTGCTTCGCGGTATCGATATTACGGATGTAGCTGCAGAAGGCAAAGCCATAGCTAAGGTCGACGAAATGGTCGTATTCGTGCCGTTTGCCGTGCCAGGCGATGTGGTCGATTTGCAGATAACCAAGAAACGCAGAAACTATGCCGAAGCTCGTATCGTCGATTTCGTGCGTTACTCCGAAGAGCGTTGCTCGGCTGTGTGCGAACACTTCGGCGTATGCGGTGGGTGCAAGTGGCAGATATTGCCATACGACAAACAGCTACGGTACAAGCAGCAGCAGGTAGCCGACAACCTTACGAGGATAGGCAAGGTAGACCTGCCACCGATACGCGATATCATCGGAAGCGACAAGGAATATTTCTACCGCAACAAGCTCGAGTTTACCTTTTCGAATCGGAAGTGGCTATCGAACGTTACCGATATACCCTACGACTCTACAGATAGCACTCTACGGAGCGGACTCGGATTTCATATTCCTAAGATGTTCGATAAGGTGCTCGACATCAATAAGTGTTGGCTGCAAGACGACATATCGAACACTATTCGTAACGAGATACGTCTCTATGCTTTCGAGCATGGACTCGAATTTTTCGACCTCCGCCACCATACAGGCTTTTTGCGTACTCTTATGATACGCACCGCGTCGACGGGCGAACTTATGGTGGTTGTGGTGTTTTTCTACGACGACCCTACGGCAAGAGAAGCCCTTATGCAGCATATTGCAGATACATTCCCGCAGATAACGTCGCTATTGTATGTGATAAATGCGAAGGCAAACGATACTATTGCAGACCAGAAGATAGAGCTATTTGCAGGTAAAGACCATATAGTGGAAACGATGGAAGACCTTCGGTTTAAGGTAGGGGCAAAGTCGTTTTACCAGACCAATTCCGAACAAGCATATAAACTATACGATACCGTACGGACACTGGCGGGAGTTACCCCCGATATGCTTGTATACGACCTATATACAGGTACGGGTACGATAGCAAATTTCATTGCTCGCTCGGCAAGAGAGGTGATAGGCATAGAGTATGTACCTGAGTCTATCGACGACGCCCGAGAAAACTCCAAGGCAAACGGTATCGTCAATACTCGTTTCTTTGCGGGCGATATGAAAGATATTCTTACCGAAAGTTTTATCGACCGTTACGGGAGACCCGATGTAGTCGTTACCGACCCGCCACGTGCGGGAATGCACGACGACGTAGTAAAAACGATAATGGCGGCAGCCCCTCGAAGAGTAGTATACGTCAGTTGCAATCCGGCTACGCAAGCGCGCGACCTGATACTCTTCGACAGCTCTTATCGCGTCGCTGAGGTGCAGCCGGTCGATATGTTTCCACAGACACACCACGTGGAGAATGTTGTATTGCTCGAAAGAAGATGAATATCGGTCGTATCTCAAAACAATATTCATCCGTATCGTAATAAAAGTATCGATGATAGAGGCGGTATCGTCGACGATGAGACTTATTTCGTTTAAAACAAAGAAAATAATATAGTTGAATAAAAAAGATGTAACTTTGCAATACATTATTCGAACATAACAAACAGTCTGTGTATCTATGCTTAAACTAAAAATATTGCCGATATTGCTTGCCGTATCGATACTATCGATGCAGTCGCAATCGAGAAAACAAAAAGCGACGCTGGTAAAAATCTATACCACAGAGGGAAACATTACGGTACGTCTCTACGACGATACTCCACTTCACAAAGCCAATTTTCTGCGTCTGGTAGAGCAGAAGACATACGAAGGGCTGCTGTTTCATCGTGTCATAAAGGAATTTATGATACAAGGAGGCGACCCGCAATCTCGCGGAGCCGATTCGTTACAAATGCTTGGCAACGGTTCGCTCGGATATACGCTAAAGGCAGAAATATTATTCCCTAAGTATTATCACAAACGCGGAGCTCTTGCCGCCGCTCGTACGGGCGACGCCGTAAACCCTCAACGCGAGTCGTCGGCTTCGCAGTTTTATATCGTTACAGGTAAAAGCTTCTCCGACGCCGACTTGGATATGTTTGAAAAGAGGATAAGTAAGGTGGCAAATACCCCAAGTGACTTCAAATATAGCGACGAACAGAGGAGAGTCTACAAGACCTTCGGCGGAGCGCCTCATCTCGACGGCTCTTATACGGTATTCGGCGAGGTTGTCGATGGGTTCGACGTCGTCGACAAGATAGAGAATGTGCCTACCCGAAGAGGCGACCGTCCGCGAAAAGACATCGTTATCACTCGAATGAAGGTGGTGAAGAAGTAGAGAAAAATTTAGATTACAATAGCAAAAAACATCAATATGCAGATAATAGATTACAAGAATGTAGAGCTTTGTCACGATGAAATCATCGTGTTGCACGATATAAATTTCTCGGTCGACGAGGGGGAGTTCATATACCTTTGCGGAAAGACGGGGAGCGGCAAGAGTTCGCTGCTAAAGTCTCTGTATGCCGATATGCCCATCAAGAGAGGCGAGGCGCGTATCTTCGATTACGACCTAAGTAAGATATCGCGGAGGCAAATCCCTTTTCTTAGAAGACAAATCGGCGTTATTTTCCAAGATTTCCAGCTGCTCCACGACCGTTCGGTAAGAGACAATCTCGAGTTCGTTCTTAGAGCCACAGGGTGGAAGGTCGCCCGACAGATAGACGACCAGATAGACCTTGTACTCAATACTGTAGGGCTTCCGAAGAAAGGTTACAAACGCCCTCATCAACTCTCCGGAGGAGAGCAGCAACGTATCGTAATAGCGCGTTCGCTTCTGAACTCGCCTCAGCTAATTGTAGCAGACGAGCCTACAGGTAACCTCGACCCCGATATAGCTTCCGAAATAGTGGGGCTACTACACGAAATATCGCGTAGTGGTACATCGGTGATAATGGCTACTCACAATATGTCTATCGTAAACAGATACCCCGCCAAGACATTTGTCGTAGAGAACGAGAATATCAGAGAAAAGTAAATGCAATCTCACTCATCGGACAATGATGGTCGCACTCCGATAGTCGATTATATCATTCGCTTCTTGCTTGGCGACTGCCACAGCGAGGCACATTTGGTGGGTTATACGTCGGATGTCTCTCGCTTTGGTCGGTATCGGGTGGTGATAGTGCCATCTCGATTTTTCGACGAGGGAGTATACCTTACCTCGAAGTCGCTTCCGGAGTTGCCTCTGCAGTCTGTAGAGGGGGTGCCGCTACTTTTCGGGCAGCCGTCGATACGTACGTATGGCGATACTCTTGTCGTAGATGCCGATATCGTAGCAAGCAGTTTCTTCTTGCTATCTCGCTACGAAGAGTTGGTATCTGCCGATAAGGTCGATATACACGGACGTTTTTCGGCGACAGATTCGCTACCATGGCGGGCAGGTTTCTTAGACCGCCCGATAGTAGACGAATACGGCGAGCTACTTCGCTCGTGGCTTCGTACGGCAGGAGTGAACCTACCCGAACCTCCGCAAGAGTTCTCGCGTGTATACCTTACTCACGATGTAGATGCCTTAGGGCTATATCGGTCTGCTCGTAGCTTTGCGGGAGGTGTATATCGGTCGTTGCGATGTGGTGGGGTAGGGCTTCGGTCTGTATTGCGGTCGGCGATAGACGTACGCAACGACCCCGCTTATACTTTTCCTTGGTTGCTACGCGAGAATGCGAGAGTGCCGTATGCACAAAAGATATTCTTTTTCAAATCGGAGCCATATCCGCTTGGAGGATACGACCGTCCATATTACAATATCGGCGGTAGAGATGCACGTCGTCTGCTTGGAGCTATCGTAGATGCTGGTTGTAGTGTAGGGTTGCACTCTTCGTATCGTTCGTTCCGTAAGCCACATCGTATAGCCGACGAGGCACGTCGCCTTGCGCGTGTGGTAGGTAGAGGTGTGTCGAAGCATCGTAGCCATTACCTTACTATACTTCCCCCTACCGATGGGCATTATTACGCAGATGCAGGTATCGCCGACGACTTCACTATCGGCTACGCTCAGGCTTCGGGCTTCAGGCTCGGTACCTGCCGTCGGGTCTCTTGGATCGACCCCAAGACGATGCAGATTGTGCCTATCGACGTTCACCCTCTAACTATGATGGATGTCTCTCTGAGCAACGCTGCTTATATGAATCTATCTTTCGAGGAGGCTTATAGATATGCATATAAGCTTATGAGCGAGGTTCGCCGACACAATGGTGAGCTTGTACTCCTCTGGCACAATACATCATTGCTTACTAACGACAACAACTACCATACCGCTCTATACTCCCGTATCATTAGTGACCTTCGACATTTATAAAAATACATATATATAACGGGATACGATATATAAAAAAGAAAAAACGACATCATTTTTCTTCTAAGTGATGTCGTTTTTTGTTAAAACAATGTTGTTCCCTTTCAAATTAATATCATTTTACTCCCAAATGATATTGCTTTTGTTATAATCAATGTTACTTTACTCTAAAACAACGTTGCTTTACACCCAAACAATGTTACTTTACTCCTAAGCAAGATTGCTTTGCTTCTGAGCAAGGTTGCTTTACTCTTGAGCAAGGTTGCTTTACTTCTGAGCAAGGTTGCTTTACTCTTGAGCAAGGTTGCTTTACTTCTGAGTAAGGTTGCTTTGCTTCTGAGTAAGGTTGCTTTGCTCTTGAGTAAGGTTGTTTTACCACAAAACAATGTTATTTTACTTCAAAACAATATTGATTTGCTTCTGAGCGACATTATTTTTGTTATAATCAATGTTGCTTTTGTTCAAAACAATGTCGTTTGACTCCTAAATGATATTACTTTTGATTTAATCAACGTTATTTTCGCTTCGAGTGATGTGGATTTAGAATACATCTTTAAGTATCTTACTTACAATATCGCTCTCGAAGCCTCGCCTTAGGGCATATCCGAGTGTTTTCACTTTCGCTGAGTATATATCGGTGTCTTTTATAGTCCTTAACTTATCGTCGATAAGCTTTCTTAGCACTTCGGTATATTCGTTGTCGTCGATATCAGCGATAGCAGCATCGATATACTCTTTGTCGAGCCCTCTTTTCTTTAGCTCATAGATGATTTTCACCTTTCCCCAGTGGTTCAACCTAAACCTATCATTTATATAAGCTTTGCAATACCTTTCGTCGTTTACGAAGTCGTCGCTCTTAAGTTTGTCGATGATACTATCGATGTCGTCGCCATCGACACCCCATTTTCTTAGCTTACGCTCTACTTCGGCTACGCTCCTTTCGCTTTCGGCACAGAAGGATGCAGCTCTCTTCATAGCAATTTCACGTTCCATATTGTTATTTTATTTAGAATTTATATCGTTCTGTATTCGGCACTTTACGAATCTGTCGTTGCCTGCCATATCTTTCATTATCTCCACCTCGCCGAACCCCATTTCCACCAATATACGAGCGACATCGTTGCCGTATGCTCTATTAATCTCGAAAAACAAACTGCCTCCGACGTCGAGATGAGTGCGAGCGAACTCACTTACGACTCGGTAATAGAGTAGCGGGTCGTCGTCATCGACGAATATGGCTCCGTGAGGCTCGTAATCGAGCACATTGGGCTTCATATCGCTCTTCTCCTTGTGAGTTACGTAAGGAGGGTTCGATACTATGAGGTCGTACGTCTTGCTATCTGTCCACTCTTCGAGTATATTCGTACGGTAGAAGTTTATATTTACTCCGTTTGTCTCGGCATTTGTCTTAGCAAGCTCTATAGCTTCGCCTGATACGTCGATAGCTGTAACATTGGCATCGGGTAGGTTCTTTGCGAGGCTCACGGCAATACATCCGCTGCCGCATCCGACGTCGAGCACTTCGCTTGCTCCTCTGCACATACCGATTATGGTCTCTACCAGCTCTTCGGTCTCCCGACGCGGTATCAACGCCCTTCGGTCGACCTGTAGCGTCAGTCCGTAGAAGTGAACCGTACCTAAGATATACTGTATCGGTTCGTATGCTTTAAGCCTCCTTACTGCGTCGGCGATACTCTCGGCTTGTGCGGCGTCGATAGCTATACCGTCGGCCATAAGGCGATGAGCAGTATCGATACCCGCGAAATGTTCGAGCAGTAGAGAAACAAAACTTTCCACTTCGTACTTTTCGTACAGAGTGGAAAGCTCTTTCTTTATAAAGAAAATAGTATCATTTACAAGACAATCGCACACCTCTATTAGCTTAAGAACATCGGCATAAGCAACATCAGAATGTTTTGGTCTGCGTCGTTCTCGAACGGCACTATCACTCCCGCTCTCGATGGGTCTGCCAGCTCGAGCGTTATCTGAGAACTGAGCATATTCGATAGCATCTCTTCTACCAATATAGCTTTGAAACCTATCTCTATATCGCTGTCGGAGTATTGGCAAGCAACCTCTTCGTGTGCCGAAGTCGAGAAGTCGATATCTTGTGCCGATATCTCTATCTTGTTGTTTGTAAGTTTAAATACGATGAGTCCCGTTCCTTGATTGGCAAATACTTTCACCCTCTTTACCGCACTCAGAAGCGAGCCTTTGTCGACGATAGCTTTGTATGGGTTCTGCTGTATTACGGCATTGTAGTTAGGGTATTTCCCCTCGATTTGACGGCATATCATCTCGAACTCGGGCATAACGAAGACGATGTTTTTGTCGTCGAACTTGATCTGAATCTTTTCGTCGGTCTTTCCCAGAATATTTTTAAGCGTCAGAGCCGGTTTCTTCGGTAGTATGAAAGAACTATCGAAGCCTATCTCTACGTTGTTTACGTTGTATTTTACGAGTTTGTGCGAGTCGGTAGCGACGAAGGTGATATTGTGGTCGAATATATCGAAAAGTATTCCCGTCATAATGGGGCGAGCCTCTTCTTCGGAGGTAGCGAATGCAGTGAGGCTGATACCGTTAAGAAGCACTTCGCTTGTAAGAGCAAATTCTTGCGTATCGACGCCCAGCTCGTGCGGACGCGGGAAGTCTTCGCCGTCTTTGCCTACGTCGACGCCCATAAAATCGCCGTTGTAGGTGCCGCTTTCGTTTTTGAGCACGATTTTGAAGTTTTGTTCGTCGATGTCGAAACTAAGCATCTGCTCAGGCAACTCTTTGAGTATCTCCATAATCTTTTGCGGCATAGCGAAGACGAGAGTACCGTGGTCTTGCTCCAAATCGATAGATGTCGAAAGAGTAGTCTCCAAGTCGGTTGCCACTATCTTCAGTGTGTTGCCTTCGATGCGGAAGAGGAAATTCTCTGCCACGGGTACAGCCGATTTGGAGGCTATTACCTTTTGTACGACGGCTAATTTATTATACAGTTCGTTTCTTGATATAGACAGCTTCATAATATTATTATTTAATTAGTTATTGATATTAGTCCTGTAACGCGATATTTTTGCAAAGTTAGTCAAAAATAGAAAGACGAGCAACCTCCATATCGCTTTTGTTGTCTCTTTAGAATGCTATTCCGAGTTTGAAATAGATGTGTTCTTGTTTTATTTGCAGCTTTTTATTCGAAAGCAAATCGTCTGGATTGTTGTTTAGGTTGAGGTTGAGCAGCCCCAAGTCGTATCCACCTCTGAATATTAGATTTTTGTATCGCAGACCCGCTCCCGGACCAAGCAATACGTCGAAGCGCGAACGATACGACGACCCGCCGTATATATCTTTGCTTCCGCCTATTTGCGACCCGTTGATGTATGTACGCTGACTGCCTGCGATATCAAACGTCAGCTTCGGTCCGGCAAAAAGCAAGATACTGAAGTCTTCGCCAATCGGTATCGATAGCATGAAACGTATTGGTGCGTCCAATGAGTGGTAGGTGTACTTATTGCCTGTGAAAGTGCTGCCACTTATCAATACTTGGTCTCGAAACATATACGTATAGTTTAGACCCAAATCGAACCCGATAATATCACCTGCCAGCAGGAAATATTCGAATCCTGCCGTGATACCGTGTATCGAGATAGTATCCGATGCCGATAACTGCAAGTTGAGTACCTTCGATGCCCATTTCGAGCTATTGGTCTTGTTGACGTAACCGACGTTGAAAGTCATATTGTTTCTGCTCTGTGCTATCAAGTCGCTGCTTAGAAGTACTATAAACGATAGCAGAACGATATTTACCATTAATTTTCTCATAATCATATATTTTAATTGTTTAAACCAAATGCAATCTTTGTATTTATTGCTACTCTATAGGCTGCAAAATTAATCTTATTTTTTTAATTTTGCCGTCGAAATTATAGTTGGCAAAAATGTTTTTGAAAAGATTCGATTCGTTTATCAAGTCTCAGACCGCTCTCCACAAAGGCGATAAGCTTTTGGTGGCTGTAAGCGGTGGCATCGACTCTGTCGTTCTCCTCGATATGCTCTCGAAGTCGGGTTATCGGTGTGCTATCGCTCATTGCAACTTCCATCTTAGAGCTTCCGAGTCCGATACCGACCAAACCTTTGTACAGAGTCTTGCTCGCAAATACGATATTCCGATATTTATCGAGCATTTCGATACTATCGATATTGCTGCCAAAGAGAAAATTTCGATAGAGATGGCGGCTCGTAATCTGCGTTATCGTTGGTTCGACGAGATAAAAGCTCGGCACGGCTTTAGGGCTATTGCCGTGGCTCACCACAAAAACGATAATGCCGAGACCGTACTGCTCAATTTGGCTCGTGGTACCGGGCTGCGCGGGCTTGCGGGAATGCAGGTAGAGCGAAACGATATAGTCCGCCCGCTGCTATGTTTCGATAGAACGGAGATAGAGCTTTATGCCAAAATGCATAGGCTCGACTTTCGTATCGATAGCACCAATAGCGATACCGCCTTCCACCGCAATAGGATGAGATGCAATATATTACCGCAGTTAGAGGCAATCAACCCCGGTTTTGTGGCTCAGATAGACGATTTTACTCGTATTATGGCAGACTATGCCGATTTTGTCGATATCGAAATAGAGAAGTATTTGAGAGAAATAGTGGAGTTTAGTCGAGATAGAACGGAGATAGATGCATCGGCGTTGCAGAATAGTCGTTTTGCGAGGTTAGTGCTTTTTGAGGTTACCAAACGCCTCGGTTTCCCCCCCTCTTTTGTCGATAGAATCTATCAATTGTCGTATCGGCAGACAGGCAGGCAGATCGTTTATAATGATAAAATAGTACTTAAAAACAGAGATAAGATACTGATTGTAGACAATAAACACTCGGACGCCATGTCGTATACAATAAATAGGGGACTCTCGCATATCGACAAGCCGATATATCTTCGTTTTGAAGAAATGGATATTACCGAGCTCAATTCGCTTAAATGCGATAAAAATGTGGCTTTGCTCGATTCCGACAAGTTGTCGTTTCCGCTCGTAGTCAGACTATGGCAATATGGCGATAGGTTCAGACCTCTGGGTATGAGGTGTTTCCAGAAGGTAAGCGATTTTCTTATAAACCACAAGATAGACATTGCCGAAAAACAAAGGACATTCGTCGTGCTCGACGCAAACGATAGAGTAGTGTGGCTTGTCGATAATAGGATAGACGACAGGTTCAAAATAGACGATAGTACGCAGAGAGTCTTTAAGATGGAGTGTATAGGTGATGATAATGTTATGTAAAAGGCTATTACTATACTTAGGTATCCATGATAGCAAAAATACTTAAAAGTTGGTATTTTGTACAATAAGTGTTAGTGCTATTTTTGCCGAAATTTTATCGGTAAAATATAATTAATAAGTTTAATGAGAAATAAAATGAGAAAAGTTTATGTTGTTATTTTAATTGCTACTTTTATTTTTGTAGCTTGTACGAAAGAAGAGGCTATCGTTAGTAAGCCTGATTTGAGTAATGATGTTACTTTTGAAGTGACTGATTATAATCTTGATATGCGTGATTTTGCTATGGCTATAAATGAAGCCATAAACAGTAATCAATCGTTTAGAAATCTTATAAGGGATGAGGTTAATAAATGTTTTGATGGAGATTACAATGTACTTCTCACTATGATTGTAGATAAAGAAGTGAATAATTACAAAGTAGGACAAGATGGAAGAATGATGGTGACAGGCGAAAATATTTCTGTCAGAGAATTATTAAATTCTTCTTTTGAGAATATAAAAACGGAGTCAGCAATCCGAAATACTCCGTCTATGTCTATACGTAATAATACCGAGGGATTATCTTTGGTGGATAAACTTACAAAGAAATACCCCGATCTACAGGTAGCAGTTCCAATACACTCTGAACATCTTAATAATGATAAATATATTCCTCCAGTTGTTTTTGTTCCTGCAGAATTAGATGATGATCTTTCAGAACTACTTCCTGCTTTAAAAAAAGATAAATCTTTTTGGATATTAGCAAAAGAAAACCCTGATAGTGCATGTATTGTAATAAATAGAAATGAGAGATTGTTTAATTATAGAGAGGTTAGACTATTATCTCCTAAAGCACCTGGAACAGTTGTGGGAAAACTTACTAATTATGGTATAAAATTGGATTGGGATATGCCAATATTAGATATAAGTGGTATTTATGGTTATAGAATATACAGAAAAGTTGGTAATGAGGATTTTAAATTATTATATACTAATAACAGCCCCCTTAATAAATCATATATAGACAATAATATTGAATATAATAATACATACTATTACTATGTCGTAGCGTATAATAATGTAGGAGAATCTCTACCTTCTTATTGTAATGATGGAAATAGTATTACTGTCATAGATATACCCCAAAATGCTCTCTTATTTACTGTAAATCCAGATGGTATAAGTAGAGCGTTGATACGTTGGCGTTTTGCAAATACACAGAACAATGGAACTATACAAATAAGTAAAAGAATACAAGGAAGTGATTTTGGTAATCCGTTCTTTTCCGCAAACTTACCTGTAGTTGGCAATGAATGTGTGGATTACAGTGTAAAAAAAGGGGAAAAAGTAGAGTATAGAGTATTGAGAAGTACAGGATATGCTGTTTCAGACCCAGAATATGATTTGATTTATATGCCATATAGGGATGTATCTAAGAAATCAAGTGTATATATTAAGGGAGTAAAATTTAGTAACGTTCGTAAGATAGAATCTTGGTGGCGAGGTGCTCCAGAATATGTGATAAAAGGCTTAAGAGTAAAAAGGAATGGTACAAAATATGAAGGAGTAGAAGAATTTACTACAAGAATAGATTGTTCTAAAAAAAATGGAGGGAAAGATAATAAATGGGAAATCGTAAATAGGCAAGTAATGTCTGATTGGCAACCAGGATTTGATGGATCGACCTGGTATGATATTTTAAGTCTTCATGTTATAGAATTAGATGACAACGGAAAATCTCTCGATAATATTGCCGTTATAGCAAAAGCATTTGAGAAGGTCTATAATTATAAGAATAATAATAATAATATAGATGGTAAAAGTAAAGTCTCTCCTCAAAGAGCTGTTCCATGGGATTTAATTATAATGGGAGCAATTGAAATTGCAAAGAACATACCTAATTTTATCAAATCGGGAGATGAGCAAATTGGTACAGTATACCTCAATTATTTTGATAATCCTAATACGATTTCTTCTATACCAGCAGCTTGTGCTGATGGAGTATTTTCTATAGAATTTAGCGATAGACCATAGTATCTTATTATTGTATGAAAAAGGTATTAGTTATTATACTATTCTTTTATAGTATCGGATACATCTACGGACAAGAAAATAAAACTTATTTTCTATTAGGGGTGGGTACAGGTTACTTGATGGATGGCAATCTGGCAACTACTCCCATAGCGATGTTGGAACTTGGGAAAAGTTACCAATGGATAGATGTTGTCGCTTCGATAGAATCGGAAAATGAATACAATGGAAATACCTCTATGTCTGTCAATGTAAAAACCAAATTCGATATTATTAGAATGATTAAATCGGGTCTACGCCACTCGTTCAGACTTGGTATAGGCAAAGGAATAGGTACCACCCTATATTATAAATGGTGGAATAGCATTCCTACAAATGATATTGAAGGCAAAAAGAGTTTTCTTTATACTCATACGATACTTACTGCAAACTATGAGTATAATCTTGTAGATAAATTGTGGGTCGGTGCTTTTTTTCAAGACTATATTTCCAATGTTTTCTTCGGAAAATATTATATTGGTATTAGTCTTAGAACCGATATATAAATCGACTCAGCTACAAAAAAGAGGTTGTCTATCGTCGGGGTACGTAAGGAGGCAGCCTCTTTTTGTGTTAAAAATAGAAAAGACTTGGAAAAGTCAGTCTTTATGAGCCAAGTTTATCATCATCCTAAGATAGGAGATATCAGGCTTTTGCCTAATACGAGGTGTAGAGGAATAAAGTATTCCATATCGTCGAAAGGCGCTCTAATATCGTTCAATCCTCTGTTTGCCGACAGAGTGTTGCCCTTGCCCGCCGATAAGGAAGAGTGGTTTCTTCGGCACAAAGAGCGTATTGGCAGGCAAGCAAATAAATATATGTACGATGCCGACAGCCGATTGCAGACATCTGCTTTCGAGATACGATTTGTCGAAGAGGCGAGGAGGCTCAAAGACAGTTTATCGGCAGTGTTGTCGACGTCGGGTGTATTGAGCATTCGTTATCCATCGGGTTTTTACTTCGAACTTCCTAATCGACAGCAAGCTATAAGGAATATAATAAGGCAGTTTTTGATTGCTGAGGCGAAACGTATTTTCCCCGAAAAACTGCGGCTTCTGGCCTCTCGTTACGGCTTCGAATATAATTCGCTACGTATCAATACGGCACGCACGAGGTGGGGAAGTTGCAGCACCGAAGGCAATATATCTCTTAGCGCATATATGCTCTTTTTGCCCGAAAATCTTATCGATTTTGTCTGTGTCCACGAGCTTTGCCATACCAGAGAGATGAATCACGGAGCGCGGTTCTATGGCGAACTTAAGCGTATCTATCCGAACTATATCGAGATGAACAAAGCGCTGAAAACCAAAGGTAAAGAAGTGGCTCGCTATATTTGAGCTCTGTACAAAGTCGGGTACTTGCCAATCGCTCTGTCAGTTTGTGAATACCACACAACCGTCCTCGACAGTCGGTATATTGTTTAGTCGTTGATACAATCGAGCCGTAGCCAGCACATCTTTTTCGCAATATCGGGCAATGCGTGCAATGTCTTTTTCGATATAATACACACGAGCCACCTGCGAGCCGTCGATATCGTCTTTGGGAGTCGGTATACCGAGTATCGTAGTAAGCAGTTTGAGCGAG
>CAJPPQ010000019.1 GCA_905372605.1 Porphyromonadaceae bacterium | reverse complement strand
CCACTCAACGACGGCATAGCTGCCGTATACCGATGGTATCTGTCGGCGAAAAGGTAAGGAATAGGTCGGGATACCGTTTATACTTATAAAAGAATAGGCGAACGAATGTTCGCCTATTCTTTTATAAATCGCAACAATTACTAATCTAATTTTTTACCGCTTTGCCGACTCAGACATGGCTATGTGCGAATTGCCACATACGTGGGTGCCCGTAGTAACAGGTATTTCTTCGAGCATTGCAGCGTACTGTACTTTCCAATTTTTGTCTATAGCCTGCTTTGCATTGGTGCGGGCAAGTACCTCGGCTTCTTCTTTGGAAGAGACCGAGAATACCGGCTGTATGTTTGCATCATCCGATGGCTTTCGATAAGGCAAGGCACAGAAGATATCATCGAGAGCCTCGGTAGAGAAGCGGTTGCTCCAACACCACAATCTTTTCAACTGCCTATTATTCGATACATCGAGGTATTTTAGTTGATTGTTGCTGCAAATCAAATCCGTCAGCTGCGTATTCTTCGATACGTCGAGCATATCTATCTTATTTTGGTAGCACCACAACTCGGTAAGCAGCGTATTCTTACTTACGTCGATAGAGGTAAGATTATTTTGGTAAAACTGCAAATACATCAATTTCGTATTCTTCGACACATCGAGAGTAGCGATATTATTGGTGGAGCAATATAGACCTATCAATTGCCTATTATTAGACACATCGAGAGCAGTAAGATTGTTGTGGTAGCACACCAACTTCGTCAGCTGCCTATTCTTCGACACATCGAGAGCGGTGAGATTATTGTAGTAACACTGTAAGCTCGTCAACTGTCTATTATTAGTTATGTCGAGGGGGAGATGTAAATTCATTGAATGAACAAGCTAATAACTTCAACTGCGTATTTTTTGACACATTGAGAACTTTGAGTTTGTTCAGAGAACAATCCAACTCCGTTAATTTCGTATTTTTCGACACATCGAGTGTGGTAAGGCTATTGTTATAACATCTCAAAACCGCCAACTCGGTGTTGTTCCTTACATCGATAGCGGTAACGGCATCTTCGTTTTCACTACAATCGAAGCCTGTTATATCGCCATAAATAGTCATAATATTGTCGGCAGCAATATATTGGGTGGAGCCTTTCCACTCGGTGCCTACAGTGATAGTAGTATTGAGACTGCCGTTCTTTATCCTTACTTGTGTGTTTGGGGTGGCTGCCTTAAAGTCGAGACTTAACTCCTCACCTTTTCTGACGTTCAGTGTTATGTAGCGACTCTCGTTTACTTGTGCCGTAGCACTACACACTAGCCCTATCGCAAGGGCTAAAAAAACAAGTACTTTGTTCATAATAACGATTATTTTTTATTTAATTACTACTTGCGAGCAAAGGTAAATTTTTCTTTACATGTAAAAAATGAAAAACTATAATAAGGAACGATATACAATAATAAAATATTGTATATAGCGAAAAAATGAGTATTGTTTTTGTGGGAAAAACTGATTGTATAAATATTTATTGCTGTGTAGATATCAGATGTTATCGTTATTTTTTCGGATAAAATGCCGAAAAACGCATACCTATTTATGATTTTTGTATCGATATTTTTTTGAATTATCACGTTAAATATAAACCAAAAATACAATTATTAAGTGCACACTTCAGAGACAAGTCGAAGTGGAAAAGCAATCAAGAAAAAGAAATTTTTCAGTACCTTTGTCGTAAGAAATTGTAGTAGAATACTCGGTTTCTATTTATTGATTTTCAAAACATAAATAGGAGTATTCTATCTTTTGTTTTTTCTCTAAAACACACTTTTATCGATAGATAATCAAAAGCTTATCAACTAAAATGGACAGCAAACAACGACGCAGCAAGAAGCAGGTAAAATACGACGAGTTCCCCGATTTCGGCAAACTTCCCCCACAGGCAGTCGAAGAAGAAGAAGCCGTATTGGGAGCCTTGATGATAGAATCGGAAGCATACAGTCGTATAAGCGATATATTGCACACCCACGAATGTTTTTATAACGTTAATCATCAGAAAATCTTCAGTGCCATAAAGGCTATAGCCGAAGCTAACAAGCCGATAGATATGTTGACCGTAAAAGAGCAACTGCTAAAAGACAATACACTCGAAGATATCGGCGGAGTGTACGCCATAGCCGCTCTAACGGAAAAAATAGCTACGGCAGCTCATATCGAAGAACACGCAAATACCATATACCAAAGATACCTCGCTCGGAAGATGATACGTATATCGAGCGAAATACAAACCGATGCTTTCGACTTATCGAAAGATGTAGACGAAGTAATCCAAGAGGCCGAAGGGAAAATATTCGAGTTGGCACACACGAAAAACAATAAAGACGTACTGCCGATATCTGAAGTGATTCCCAAAGCGATAGAGAGTATTTCGAAAGTATATCAAAACAAAAACGATATCCCCGGTATCGAAAGCGGATTCTTTGCTCTCGATAAGCTGACTTCGGGCTGGCAAGAGTCTGACCTTATCATCATTGCGGCTCGTCCCGCAATGGGAAAGACTGCATTCGTGCTGACAATGGCAAAAAATATGGCAGCCAAAGGCTACCCGATTGCCTTTTTCACTCTCGAAATGTCGAGCGTACAACTTACAATCCGTCTGATAAGCAACCTATCGGAGCTACCAAACGAGAGAATCAAAAGCGGTAAACTCGATAAAGAAGAGTTCAACGAGCTGATGGAGGGTATCGCCGTTATCGACAACCTGCCCATTTATATCGACGAGACTCCGTCGCTATCGGTAATGGAGCTAAGGACAAAAGCTCGAAGACTCGTAGCCGAACACGGTATAAAAGCCATCATAATCGACTATCTGCAGCTTATGAACGTGTCGGGAATGTCGTATTCGAACCGCGAAAACGAAGTAAGTATCATATCGCGTTCGCTGAAGGCTCTGGCAAAAGAGCTCAGCATACCTGTTATCGCTCTATCGCAGCTCAATCGTAATGTCGAATCGCGTGGAGGAGGCAGTATGGACAATAAACTCGAAGCCAAAAAGCCGCAGCTATCGGACTTGCGTGAATCGGGAGCTATCGAGCAAGACGCCGATATGGTATGTTTCATACACCGCCCAGAGTATTACCGCATATTCGAAGACCCAAACACGAACGAAGACCTCAGAGGCGTAGCACAGATAATAGTGGCAAAACACAGAAATGGAGCCACTGCCGATATAAAACTATACTTTGCTCAAGACTATATCACATTCGTGAATACACGACAAGAATACGAACGACTCAATGCCAAATCGGCAAGCAAAGGAAGCGTCTTGCTGCCGTCGAAAGCCAATAAAAATACTACGGCAAGAGACGTCGGCATCGATATTGGCAACGAGCTACCGCAAGATTTCGATATTAGGTCCGACATTCCGTTTTGAGTGAAAGATATATCTTTGTAGCTTATAAATTAGTATCTTATGTTAGACAATAAAACAGATATAAGTCAGTTTCTCAACGAGGCTCAGCTATCGGCAGTAACCTACTGCGACGGACCTTCGGTAATAGTTGCCGGTGCAGGGTCGGGCAAGACTCGCGTCCTGACCTACAAGATAGCATACCTCATACAGAGCGGTATACCTGCACATTCCATTTTAGCCCTTACTTTCACCAACAAGGCAGCAAATGAGATGAAAGAGCGTATAAAGCAGATTGTAGGCGACCGCATAGCAAAATATCTCTGGGCAGGCACGTTCCACTCGATATTTTTACGAATACTACAATACGAAATCGACTATATCGGATTTTTGCCCGACTTCACCATATACGACACTCAAGACAGTAAGTCGCTCATAAAGAACATTATAAAAGAGATGAAACTCGACGAAAAAGTATACACAAGCTCGGGGGTATACAATCGTATTTCGTCTATGAAAAACCATCTCATCACGCCTGCCGACTACAAAAGCCACAGAGAGTGGCTACAAGACGATTTCCATTCGGGAAAACAATATTTTGCCGATATATTCGAGACCTACTGCACTCGTTGCCACGAAGCCAATGCAATGGACTTCGACGATATATTGCTACACACCTATACCCTGTTTAAAAACAACAAGGATATTTTAGAGAAATACCAGAATCGTTTTGCCTTCATTTTAGTAGACGAATATCAAGACACCAACATAGCCCAGCATCGTATAATCAGTATGTTGGCGCAGGCACACCACCGAATAGCCGTCGTAGGCGACGATGCACAGAGTATATATTCGTTTCGGGGGGCTAATATCGACAACATTATACACTTTCAGAAGAGTTTCGAAGACTGTAAAATATTCAAACTCGAAGAGAACTACCGTTCTACGCAAAATATCGTAGATGCGGCAAATTCGCTGATAGAAAAAAATCGTTTCCAGATACCCAAAAAAGTATATTCGAACCTACCAAAAGGCGAACCTATCACCGTATTTAGCTGTTTTACAGACAGAATCGAAGCCGACGTCGTTACCGAAGAGATAAAAAAAGCCGATGCCGTCGGTATTCCCTACTCAGAGATGGTAGTACTATACCGTACCAACGCCCAAAGCCGCGTATTGGAAGATGCGCTGCGCAATAGCAATATACCGTACAAGATTTTCGGCGGTCTCAGCTTCTACGCTCACAAAGAGATAAAAGACGTACTCGCATATATGAGGCTGGTAATCAACAATCTCGATGTAGAAAGTCTACGACGTATCATCAACGTACCATCTCGAGGAATAGGCGAGAAAACTATCGACAAACTTATGACTACATCGCGAGAGCAACAGATAAATCCACTCGATTTCATATTAAAAATAGACAATCTTCAGCACGATTTCAATGCAGGAACCAAAAATAAACTAAAACGATTCGGCGATATAATATCTGGTTTATCAGACACATACAAAAAAAATGATGCTTACCAGACCGCCGAAAAAATAATAAAAGATAGCGGTATACTCGAAGAATACAGTTCGAACAACAATATCGAAAACATATCTAAACGCGAGAATATCAACGAACTACTCAACGCAATACGTCAATATTGCGAACAAAAGCGAGCATTCGGCGACGACAATCCTTCGCTTGCCGATTTTCTGTCGGAAGTGTCTCTACTCACCGACCAAGATACCGACAACGAAGAGGGACAAAGCAAAGTAACACTGATGACAATACATGCGGCTAAAGGGCTAGAATTCAGATATGTATTTGTAGTCGGTGTCGAAGAAAATCTTTTCCCTTCGCCGATGTGTTATACCGAGCCGGAGATAGAAGAAGAGCGACGCCTGCTATATGTAGCTATCACTCGCGCCAAAGAGCGATGTTTCTTGTCGTATTCGAAGACGAGATTTCGTTGGGGAAGTGTAGTATATTGTATGCCAAGTCGTTTCCTTAACGATATCGACGAGCGTTATCTCGACGTACCGACGTCGTTCAACCAGTACGACAGCAATATAGACACATTCGATAGCGAAAATTCATACCGTTTTCCATCTTTTTCGAAACAAAAGACGACAACACACACATACACTACTGAGGCAAAAGTACTTATACCCATATCAGAAATAGATATGCCCGACGACAAGGCACCAAAATTCGGCTTTGTGGCAGGCGATAGAGTAATGCATGCTACATTCGGCAATGGTAGTATATTGGAAATCATAGGTAACGGCAACGACTCCAAAGCGAGAGTCGACTTCGATACACACGGGCAAAAGACACTATTGCTCAAATACTCCAAACTACAGAAAATCTAACTCATAAACAACATACGATAGTCCATTGTGAAACGATTTCTGACATACATAATCTTATCGATATCAATACCTTGCTTATATGCACAAAATGTGTATATACGAGGCTATGTGGTCGATAGGCAAAACAATGGTATAGAATCTATAAACGTGGCTATAAAAGGTACGGAGCAAGGTACCACTACCAATACCAACGGATATTATCAAATATCGGTAAATCTGACCGGAAAAGATACCCTAATATATTTCGGGCTCGGATATAGAGACACTATCAAAACACTACCTCAATACATAGACAAATCCATCAATATCAATGTGATATTGGATCGCGATACAACAGTACTTACTACCGTGGGTATCAGTGCCGTCAGCGACAACAAAGGCAATATGAATGAGATAGATACCAAAGTACTGCACCTCACACCCGACGCAGCGGGAGGCATAGAGAGTTTGGTGAAGATGCAAATCGGTGTCAGTTCGACCAACGAACTAAGTTCGCAGTATTCGGTAAGAGGGGGAAGCTTCGACGAAAACTCGGTATACGTCAATGGTACGGAGATATATCGCCCTCTACTCATACATTCGTCGCAGCAAGAGGGTTTAAGTTTCGTCAACCCCGATTTGGTAGGGCGAGTCAATTTCTCGGCAGGCGGTTTCAGCGCCAAGTATGGCGATAAAATGTCGTCGGTACTCGATATAGAGTACAAAAAGCCCCAAAAATTCGAGGGAAACGTATCTGTCGGTTTTATGGGTACATCTGCATACGTAGGTTACAACAAAGGCAGACTCACTATGAGTCACGGAATAAGATACAAGAGCAATCAATATCTGTTTTCCGATAAATTCAAACTAAAAAACGGTAAACCACTACTGAAAGGACTCGATACCAAAGGCGATTTCAATAACTCTTTCATCGACTATCAGACGTTTATCAATTATACTTTATCGAAAAAATGGTCTATATCGTTTCTTGGCAATATATCCGACAACAAATACAATTTCGCTCCCAAATCGCGTAGAGTACAGTTCGGTACCGCTACTATGCAACGCGAATTTAATGTCGGTTTCAGAGGCAACGAAAGAGATAGGTTTTCTACATACTTCGGAGCTATCACGTTAAAAACAAATCCCGTCAATAACGTAGGGTTAAAGCTCACGGCATCGGCTTTCAATACCTCCGAATCCGAAAACTACGACCTTATAGGCATCTATTCGCTATCCGACGTACATACGGAAAGCGACGGACAACGGCAGACCGAACTGATAGGAAGCGGTACGTTCCACGAACACGCACGAAATCGACTATCGGCAACAGTCGTAAACCTTTCTCATACGGGCGAGGCTAAACTATGGAATACCAACGTCGAATGGGGACTCTCGGCAGGCAAAGAGATAATATCCGATAAAATTCACGAATACGAAAGACGAGACTCGAGCCAATACTCCTTACCACACGATGGGCAAGAGGTAAGAATGATATACAACCTTACAGCCAAGAATACTACCAATTCGTTGCGTCTACAAGCATTCGTTCAGCAGGCTTACCGCCTGTCGGTTCTCAACACTCACTCGACGATAAACGTGGGAGTCAGAGCCAACTATTGGGACTTCAACCGAGAATGGCTCATTTCGCCGCGAATCAACATCAATATTGCTCCTCGCCGCAATAGGAATCTACTCTTTCGTGCCGCTGCAGGCATATACTATCAATCTCTTTTCTATAAAGAAATTCGCCACTCCAATACAGACAGCTTAGGAAATACACATCTGTATCTCAATAAAGATATTAGAGCGCAACGCTCGGCTCATATACTTGCAGGTATCGACTACTACTTCAAACTTTGGCATCGACCGTTTAAATTCACTACCGAGCTCTATTACAAGCCCGCCGATAGAATTATCCCATACTCCGTCGACAACGTGCGTATCAGATATGTAGGCGAGAATCAGGCAGTGGCATATACCGCCGGGGTAGACTTCAAACTCTTTGGCGAGTTTGTACCGGGTGTCGATTCGTGGATTTCGTTCTCGTATATGAAGAGCCGAGAAGATATTGTACGGATAGGCAACGATATGAGTGGCGACCACTACTCGATATATACCAACGACAATACATATCTTACCGAAGTATATCCGTCGTATATCCCCCGCCCCAACGAGCAACGGTATCGGATTTCGCTATTCTTCCAAGACTATATCCCCAACAACCCAGAGTATAAAATCAACCTGAAACTCGTATGGGCAGATGGTCTGCCGTTCGGTCCTCCTCGCTCGGAACGATACAAAGCGGTATTCCGTACCAAGCCATATCGTAGAGTCGATATAGGTGCCTCGCGTGAGTTCATCGCAGGTAGAGACCGCCTTATGGGTAAACAGACCTATATCAAGTCGTTAAACATATATCTCGACCTACTGAATCTATTTAATATAAGAAACGAAGTCTCTTTTTACTGGGTATCGGATACGTCGGGATATCAGTGGGCTGTACCAAACTATCTCACCAATTTCATGGTAAACCTTCGGCTCTCGATTGGTTTTTAGGTGGCATTTTGGGTATTTACCCCCTTTACTATAGCAATAAAAAAAATACCATAGTTTTTTTCAAAAATGATTTTTCAACGTCGAAAAATTTGGTGACTAGAAAATAATGATTATTTTTGCCAAAAATATATTTACCGAAAAAAACGTGCTTGCATATATTTTACGGTTTTTGATAGACTCTATTGTAAGCTGTTTCGTAACGATCGACTTACCGAAAACCGACGGTACCAAACAAGTACCGAACGTTTCGTATGTAGCCACCCGCAAGCTACTGTCGATTGATTTCCATCAATTTATTCACTGTAAATACCTTCCACGCTTCGGCATTGTCGCCCGCTCCGCTTAGTGCCACACGAGGTGCTAAGAGACGGAATAGCTTGTTCTCATTTTTGTGTATCAGGCTATAATTAATGTTTTAATGAATTCGTCGAATGGAGCACGTAGGGAAAATACACAAAAAACAAGGGCTTTTGTGTGTACGCCCCAAAAATACACCGTAAAAGACAAACAATTAAAATTTTTATAGTTATGAACAAGTGGATTATTAGAACATTACCCACAATACTATTGCTTATTGGAGCATTTATAGTTTTAAGCGGGTGCAAGAAGAAAAATGAAAAAATAGATATTACCGAATTGGACTTAGGCAATAGGGGAGAAGTTTGTAATTTGATGAATCATTTAGATGGAGAAAAATTGTATCTGGCAAATACAAAGGAAGAATACGAAACTCTTTTACATCGTATACCTAATTCGTTGCCGAATATCGATTTTTCTACTTCTACTTTCATTTTTATCCATGGTGGAGTACAGTGTTTATTAAACCAAAAGGTTTCTCTTTTACAGGAAAAAAGCAATAAATATACTTTAACAGTAGATTTACTCGAAGGGATAGGACTTTCGGTAGAGTCGTGGTATATTGCTATTTGTACCAACAAAAAGATTCCCAACAACGCAACAATTAATCTAAAAATCAACAAACATTTTTAATGGCAAAAACACAAACAATTTTAACTTATATAGAGATGAAAAAGCAATTTATAAAATCATTATCCGCAGTGATACTGCTTGTAGCAGCATTTATAGTTCTGAGCGGGTGCGAGAAGAAAAAGAATTTTCATAAATGGGAATGCATTTTGCCCGAAAGCATAGCAACAATAACATTAGAAATGTACGACAGCGACAATAAATATTACTCTTATGTAAGTCCGCAAAATTCAATGGTATTGTTTCAAAACGAACAATGGGTATACTATAAGATGGTAGGCGATACTCTTAAAGTTATAAAGAGAGGGGAAAATGATACGCTGTCCGAAATAGCTTATAGTAACGATTTATGGCTTGTTTTCAGACCATCTTCATCTACAATGAAAATGATATATATAGGAATTCAGCCTGCCCATAATTTATACCCAAACGAATATACATTCAATCTTAAAAAGTAATTACCCACCACAGAGAATTATAAATGAATTAGGTAGATTGATTTTCACATATAAACTTAAAGAAAGGGGCTATCTGTGTAGTCTCTTTCTTTGTGTTTGTCAAAAACGCTTCTGACGTACGATAAGCCGAAGTATTGATATTTATCGAAAAAGATGTAATTTTGTACCTACTTAAAATGAATAAATCAAATCGTATCGGTGCCCAGTAAATTATTATCCGTTTTGTTTTTATCGCTATTTTTTGTTGCTTGCAGTACTACCAAATACCTGCAAAAAGATAGCACATTGCTCGATAAGGTAAACATAAAAGGCAACGATACGAAGCTGAGCAATACCGACCTCAGAGCATATCTGGCACAGAAACCCAATACTATGATGTTGGGTATCGTGAAGTTCAAACTCGGCACTTACTCTCTGTCGGGGCGAGACACGACAAAGTTTATCAACCGTATACTTCGCAACATAGGAGAGCCGCCTGTGGAGTTCGATACGTTGCTTATCGGCGATACAGAAAGGGCTATCGAGAAAGTATTGGTAAACAGGGGTTATCTCGACGCAAAAGTTACGTCGGAATACAAGACTAAAAAACGCAAGACCAACGTCGAATATTACATCAATAGCGGCGATATGTACAAGATAAGGTACTTCTCGTTCGATATCGACGACGACTCGGTATTGAGCATACTCAATCGATACTATACTATCAACTCTCTCGAAGGGCAGGACTTGGACGTAAACCAATTGAACAACATCAGAGACAACATCGCAAAGATTTTCAGGCAAAACGGATACTATAAAGTACAGAAAGACATATTCGTTTTCAGAGCCGATACTGTGGGGCAAAACAAAAATGTAGACCTTCATATCACTATCGCCGACCAATATCGCGACTCTGCGGCATTCAGCGATGTTTTTACCAAAAGAATTATAGACAATATCTATATCTACTGCTACGAGACTCTCGACATTTCGGAAATAGCATACGATACGGTTCATTTCGCAGGATATACCATTATCTACAATAGCAAACGACAGATTTTCTATCCCCGATTCCTAATAGATAAAGTATTTTTCAAGTCGGGGCAGCTGTACAACGAAAAGAGTATCGAACGCACAACGGCAAACTTCTCTTCGATAGCCGCTATCAAGTATGTCAATGTGGCTTTCACAGAGAAAGAGGGCAGCCTGCTCGACTGCAATATATTCCTTTTGCCGTCGGAGAAATACGGCTATTCGGTAGGACTCGAGGCAAATACCAATTCGGGATCCACTATCGGTGCGGCAGTGAATTTGGGCTTTTCGGACAAAAATCTGTTTCATCGTGCCGAGACATTCAAAATCGACGGCAGGATTTCGTACGACCTTTTCAGACGTAGCGAGGATGTATTCCGCCACTCCATAAGTGCCGGTAGCGACATATCGCTGGTAATACCGAAATTGTTTCTACCCTATTTCAAAGAAGACTTTCGCCTTAGACACGGAGCAACTACAAAATTTTCGGTCAATTATACATATCAGACTCACCCCGATTTTGAACGTGCAATCTTGAACACATCCTTCGGCTACCAGTGGCGAAGTAGGCGGTGGCAGTATGGAGTCGACTTAGCAGACTTCTCTTATATAAAAGTGGATAGTATCTCAGAATGGTTTCTAAGGACAAATCCCAATCTGCTGCCTACATTCGAAGATCACTTGGTACTCAAGACTGTCTTTTCGTTTGCCACGGCAAATACGACTCGCACCAAAGCACGAAACAACTACTCGTTCAGAGGGCGACTCTCGTTTGGAGGTAATCTTTTTTATCTTGCCAATATGGCATTCGACCAAGAGAAAGTCGACGGCAAGTATCGATTTTTCGGTATCCCGTTCGCACAGTTTGCGAAGTTCGACTTCAACTATTCGTACAATATGTACATTTCTTCCAAGTTACGAATGGTATATCACGCTATGTTTGGTATCGGGATACCATACCTGAATGCTACAATATTACCTTTCGAGGAAAAATTCTTTGCCGGAGGGTCAAACTCGATGCGTGGCTGGGGTGCACGCACTCTGGGACCCGGTAGCTTTTATTCCATCACCGATAGTTATCTTAGCCAAAACGGCGATATAAAAATGGAGCTCAACGCCGAGGCTCGCTTCAAACTATTTTGGGTACTCGAAGGGGCTTTGTTTATCGATGCCGGCAATGTGTGGACTATAAAGAAATACGACAATCTTGAAGGTAGCAACTTGTCGTTCGACGGCGGTAAATTCTTACGCGATATAGCTCTCGGATATGGTCTCGGGTTGAGATTCGATTTCAACTACTTCCTTATCCGATTCGACTTGGGGCTGAAGCTGTACGATCCACGTTACGAGGCAGAAGAAGAACGCTGGGCTATCGGTAGCCGTTACGGCGGCGGAAAAGGAAAACGTATCGATTCGGTCGGTACATTACAGTTCGCTATCGGTTATCCGTTCTAATAGATTATTATTATTTTCAAACAATATGAATATTACAGAAAACTTCTACAAAATTCTGAACTCTCTGGTCAGCGGCGGCATGGAGTTGGCAAAAAACATTTTGCTTGCCATCGTTGCTTTCTATCTGGGAAAAATAGTGATACGCCTCGTGATGCGTCTGGTGAAAAACATAATGAATCGCCGACACGTCGACCGGACGGTAAGTAAATTTGTCATCAATATATTGAAAATATCGATGCAAGTAGCCCTTTTCATAGCGGTCATCGGTATCTTGGGAGTAAAGACATCGTCGATAATGGGGCTTATTGCGGCTACAGGCTTCGGTATCGGTCTTGCACTGAGCGGCACAATGCAAAACTTCGCCAACGGCATACTACTTCTCGTATTTCGTCCGTACGAAGTAGGCGATTATATAGAGGTAAACGATATGAGCGGTACGGTAAAAGCAATTCAGATTTTCCACACAATACTTATTACCAACGACAACAAAGTAATCTATATCCCAAACGGCACTATGGGAACCGCCACTACCGTCAACCATAATCAACAAAATACGCGACGTATCGACTGGACGGTAAATATGAATTACGCCGAAGACTTCGATAAGTTCCGTGCC
The DNA here is from genome assembly GCA_905372605.1 of Porphyromonadaceae bacterium. Taxonomy (GTDB): domain Bacteria; phylum Bacteroidota; class Bacteroidia; order Bacteroidales; family Paludibacteraceae; genus F0058. Next base: position 1,043 of record CAJPPQ010000019.1, on the reverse strand, counting down.
ATTTTCGACGATATAATGGCTTCGGAGCCTACCGTACTGCCCAACCCGCCATACGAAATACGTATCGACACACTCTCCGATACGGCTGTGAAGGTGATACTAAGGTGTTGGGTCGAGACAAAAGATTATTGGGAGCTCTACTACTCGGTAAATAAGAAGATATACCAGATGTTGCGGCAAAACAACATCGATATGCCTATACCCAGAGTAACTATCGCCAATAAATAAGTATAAATTACTCTCAGACACATTGATGAGTTCATAATATATTATATATTGTAGTAACTTCTCACAAAAAACAAAGAGACGTCTCGGTAATGAGACGTCTCTTTTGTAAGGACGTTTTACTTCGCAAGCAAGATTGTTTTCACTTCCTCCTCGAGCTGCGTCGCATCGCGATATCCTCGAAGCATCGAAGGCTTTTTATCGGCAGACGGTACAAAGAGCAATGCCGGTATCGACGAAATATTAAAAAGACGGGCAAGCTCTTTCTCCTTTTCGGTATCGATTTTGTAGACTACGATTTTGCCTTTGTATTTTTCGGCAATCTTTTCGAGCTCGGGCGAGAGCATACGGCAAGGACGGCACCAATCGGCATAGAAATCGATAATACACGGTTTGGTACCTATATACTTCCAATCGTACTGACCGTTGTCGTAGTTCATTACCTTTTGTTTGAATGTGGCTGCCGTCAGCAGTTCGATATTGCTCTCAGGCTTACCTTTTTCGGATGTCTGCTGCGTGGTAGCAGCCTGTTTTGGGGAGTTGTTTTTAGCTTTATTCTGAGCACCGACTGTAATTACGAGGGTTGCTGCCATCGCTATCAAAAATACTTTTCTCATATAAATAATTTATCTTTTAAAGAAACTTCCTCTTTGATGCAATATTATCTCCGAAGTTTAATATCGGTCGATGCACTACAAATCGATTTTTTATCTGAAATGTTTTGGTAGTATCAAAAAATGTATTACCTTTGCACTCTCAAAACGATTGGTGCCTTAGCTCAGTTGGTAGAGCAACGGACTGAAAATCCGTGTGTCCCT
>CAJPPQ010000018.1 GCA_905372605.1 Porphyromonadaceae bacterium | reverse complement strand
AAGATTATGGGGAAAAAGTTACTCCCGCCGTACGGCGGGAGTAACCGAAAAAAAATGCGACATTTGCGTTCTCAAAAAAATCACACAACATACAACAAAAATCACCCTTTAGATGCTTTTTATTATTCTTATAAATGCTTTATTCATCAAAAAAGGTATTGTAACATCATTAACTACGTAAGAATAAAGAAAACGGGAAAATTACGATTCTATTAAGTCTTGATAGTCAATATATAGGAACTATCACACATAGTAACCCTCTACATTCTTAATTTCTTGACGGTTTGATGCCTTTCTTTTCGGCTATTTCGAGTAGAAACCGAAACGCCTCGTCGTGCGAATTAGGTATGATACCATCTAGAATGGCATCTTTTATCTGCGTCTTGAGCTCTCCTACCAAGCTGCACGGTGGCAGCCCGAATACCGACATTATCTCCGTACCGTCTACAGGAGGTTGGAAGTTTCGTATGCGGTCTTTCTCTTCGAGTTCCACGAGTTTGCGACGCACGAGGTCGAAGTTTTCGGAGAAACGTTTCACTTTTTTCAGGTTGTTCGACGTGATATCGCATTGGCATAGCATCATCAGATGGTCGATATCGTCGCCTGCATCGAATATCAGCCGTCTTACCGCCGAGTCGGTTACTATGTCTTCGCTCAGTACTATAGGACGCATGTGGAGCAATACCATTTTTTGAACGAATTTCATCTGCTCGCCGAGCGGCAGCTTGAGGTTTTCGAAGATACGTTTTACCATTTTCGAGCCTACATAGTTGTGGTTGTGGAATGTCCAGCCCCGTGCCTCTTCCCAGCGTTTCGTCTTTGGCTTGCCGATATCGTGTAGCAGAGCAGCCCACCGAAGCCAGAGATCGTCGGATACTTTTGCCAAGTTGTCGAGCACCTGCAGCGAATGCAGGAAGTTGTCTTTGTGTGCCCGTCCGTCGACAGATTCTACTCCTTTCATAGCCGAGAGTTCGGGCATTATCAGCGGTAGCAGTCCTGTGGTGTCGAGCAGGCGGAAGCCGACCGAAGGTTTCGGCGAGAGCATTATCTTATTTAGTTCGTCGGCGATACGCTCTTTGGTGATGATGGCGATACGCTCCCTGTTTCGCCAGATAGCCACGAGCGTTTCGTCTTTGATATCGAATCCGAGCTGTGCCGAAAATCTTATGGCACGCATCATACGCAGTGGGTCGTCGGAGAATGTGATATCGGCGTCGAGCGGAGTGCGGATGATATGTTTGCTTAGGTCGGCAAGCCCTCCGAATGGGTCGACGAGCGAGCCGAAATGTTCTTTGTTAAGGCAGATAGCCATAGCGTTGATGGTGAAATCGCGGCGGTTTTGGTCGTCTTCGAGTGTGCCTTCCTCTACGACGGGGTTGCGGCTGTCGTGTCGGTACGATTCGCGGCGGGCTCCTACTATCTCTATCTCCGTGTCGCGATGTTTTATCTGTGCCGTGCCGTAGGTCTTGAATACTGCAAGATGAGCTCCTCGCCCCAGATGCCGCCGAAGTGTCTCGGCGAATCGTATGCCGTTGCCTACTACTACTACGTCTATGTCTTTCGATGGGCGGCAGAGCAGCAAGTCTCTCACATAACCGCCTATAAGGTAGCATTCTATGCCTTCGGAGTCGGCTACGTCGCCTATGGTGCGAAATATCTTACAGTCTATCTTGTCCGCTAAATTCATTTATCGTCAAAAACTCGTCGTTTATACCACCCTAAAGAATGTGTTGTTGTGGCCGTTGGCAGTCTTTTGTATCTAATAATCACTTGGGTTGCAAAATTACTATTTTTCTTTATAATTAAGATAGAAAAAAGTTCTAACTTTGTGCGGTAAATTAAAAAAGTAATAATATGCAAGTAATATCAGGAAAAGACCTATCGGCACGTCTGAAAGCCGATATGGCAAAGCAAGTGGCAACCTACAAAGAGAGATACGGACGGCTGCCGAAACTATCGGTAATCCTCGTGGGCAACGACCCCGGTAGCGTTTCGTACGTTACGGGCAAAGCCAAAGCTTCGGAAGAGGTGGGAATCCTCAACGAGACCATACGTCTCGACGCTTCGACTACCGAAGCCGAACTTCTCCGTAAAATAGACGAACTCAACGCCGACTCTTCGGTCGACGGTATTCTGGTACAGCTACCGTTACCAAAGCATATCGACGAGAAAAAAGTGATATCGGCTATCAGACGCGAGAAAGACGTCGACGGATTCCATCCGCTCAATGTGGCCGGGCTTTGGAGCAATACCGACTGCGTAGTACCCTGCACTCCCAAAGGAGTAATAAAACTTCTGAAGAGCCAAAACATAGAGATGAAAGGCAAAAACGTAGTAGTAATAGGGCGTAGCAATATCGTGGGGCTGCCCGTAAGCAAACTCCTGCTCAACGAGAATGCCACCGTTACTATCACCCATAGCAAGACCGAAAACTTGCCTCAGGTGTGTGCCAAAGCCGATATTTTGGTCGTAGCCATAGGAAAGGCGAAGTTCGTTACTGCCGACTTCGTAAAACAGGGAGCCGTAGTAATCGACGTCGGAGTTAATCGCGACGAGGCTACCGGCAAACTCTGTGGCGATGTCGATTTCGATGCTTGTGCCGATAAGACTTCGTATATCACCAAGGTACCCGGCGGAGTGGGTCCGATGACTATCTGCTGCTTGATGGAGAATACCATTGAGTGTTATCTCAGAAATGTAGCAAAATAAACCACCGACGGCGACTGTCACCGTGATAAATAGTTGCAACCGCCTTAACCACTCGTATAAGTTGTTGGTATGAAGACAATACCTGCCGATAGTCTGAGGAGAGTCTCTTTGTCTTTCGTCGTGTTTCTGTTTGCAAACACACTATATCCGCAGACAGTAAACAGTTTTGCCGTGTGGATATCGGGCGGATACAATAATCTTATTGCCTCAAGAGACAAGGTGGCATACCTTGGTGGGCTTGCCACAGACTTTGGGCTCGGTTACGACCTGCGAAGCGGAAACACTATATTCCAGATAGGAGGCGAAGTACGATATCAGACCTCAAATGCTCGGCTAAGAGACTTCAGCGAAACGATACCGATGATAAGCACCGAAGGTAAGCCATACGACGGACTATTCGATTTCAGACACAACGTCGATAGGCAGCGTGTGGGTAGTGTGGCTATCGCAGCGAAACTGGGTTTCGTCTCGTACGGTGATGTATATGTGTTGTTTGGGGCAAAGTATGGCTATAACTTCTACGGATACTCTCTGACGTCGACAAGTGTAACCTCGCGTGGACGATACGACCATATCATAGGCGAAGACGGCGGCGGCTTATTGTCCGATATGCCAAACCACGGATACGGTACGGCTAAGCGTCTTTACGGCAATAAGTTGAATCTCGAGCCTTCGGTATACGGCTCTGTCGAGGTAGGGCGGCAATTGGCAGACAAGACGTTTTGGGCGGCAGTGCCACGAATAGCTCTGTTTTTAGACGTTGGCTATACCAAGCTCGAAAAGAGCCAAAAGACCGTAGACGGCAGCCTTATAAAAGATATATCTACCACAGAAGAGTTTGTACCCGCTTTGTCGACATTCTTTTTCGACCCATCGGCAGATGGAAAGAGGTGGCTCACTCTTTCGTTCGGTGTGCGGCTCACTCTGCTATGGGGGCATCGGAAGATAGGGCATTGCCGTTGTATACAAGATTTTTAATCACCTATAAAAACGATAAAAAATGCTATCAGTAATAATTTGTACCTACAATCGTCGGAAATATATTTACAACTGCCTCAAAAGCATCGCCGAAAACGATTTCGACACATCGAAGTATGAGATATTAGTAGTAAACAACAACTCTACCGACGATACCGAGGGCGAATGCCGACGCTTTGGGAGCGACTATCCGCAGATAAATTTCAGCGTATGCTGCGAGACTTCGCAAGGGCTCTCCTACGCCCGTAATCGCGGTATCGAAGAGGCGAAAGGCGATATTTTGGTCTATGTCGACGACGATGCAACGGTCAATAGAGAGTACTTGAGCACCATTGCAGATTTTTTCGACCGATACCCCGATGCTATGGCTGCCGGCGGCGCTATATATCCCGTATACGAGACCGAAGAGCCGAAGTGGATGTCGAAATACACGCGGGAGCTCATCACTGCCTACAAAGACGAGGGGCGGCGTGTGATACGTATGACTGGTAGCCGTTTCCCGAGCGGTGGTAATGCCGCATATCGCCGAGAGGTGTTCGACCGCGTCGGCCGCTTCGACCCCGCTCTCGGCAGGCGAGGCAATCTGCTTATCAGTGGTGAAGAGAAGGCTATTTTTTATAGTATGAAAAGGCTCGATATGCCTATATATTACCTTCCGTCGATGATATTGTATCATATCATACCGCAGAGTAAACTGACGAAGCAATATTTCGATAACCTTACACTCTCTATCGGTAGGAGCGAAAGGCTGCGGACGCTGTCGGTATCAAAGGCTGTGTTTGGTAAAAGGCTTGTGGCAGAGGGTATAAAGTGGATAGCTACCATAATACTCGGCATTGGTCTTACGCTGAGGCTATCGCCCGAGAAAGCGGCTAAGATATTTGCTTTCCGCCGCAATGTTACTCGAGGACTTCTGGGGCATTGATAGGCTCATATCGTTTCAAAACGTATTGGTTTTAAATCAATAAAGGACTACCGAAAACGGCAGTCCTTTGCTGATTTATAATTATAGTATAAAATTTCTTAGTCTTCGAGGAAGAATACTATAGTCGATACTACCCGAGCTTTCTGTATATACGGTTCGGTGGGAGTATCCGATACGGCATCTTCTTCCGAATAAAACTCCCCTGCCAGAGATATTTGTCCTTGCGATGCCGTTTTGATTTTTCCGAGCTTCGACTTCGAGTCTTTGGCGAACTGTTCGCCTGCTATACGAGCGTTCTTGGTGCTCTCTTCGATGAGTTTAGGCTTGATGGAGTTCAGTTCGGGGAATTTGTACGAACAGTTTACGTCGCTCGACAAATTCTTGTTTATCAGGTCGATATTGATAGTATTTGATATCTCGCCGGCAGTCTCTACGTCTTTGATGTCGATACGTATATCTTTGGAGCCGCTGTAACGGTCTTTTTTTACATCGACGTATCGTTCGCCGTTCCATTTCTGCTCGTAGTAGCTCTTCGAGTCGAACAGATTGAGGTCAGATACCTTGATATCGCCATATCCTTTGCTACTGAGATACTCCGATATCTTCGATACACGGCTGTCGATAGCCGATACTATACTCTTTGGATCGTCGCTTGTGAAGCGAATGTCGATGACGATGGTAGCGTTGTCGGCTTTGACGTATTGTTCGGCAAGACCTTTGACTGTCACTACTCTCTCTTTGTTTGAGAAACTTTGTAGTCCCTTGTTGATAAATACACCCAACACTATGAGACCGAGTGCTATGCAAGCACCTAAAATCAGATTGCTTTTATTGTCCATTTTCGTTATTAAATTTATGTGGTTTAATTATTTTTTTCTGACGATAGATTTTCTATTCGTCAGGCAGTTATAAATTCAGTTTTTTTACCTCGATAGTCTGTTCTCTATCGGGACCAACCGATACGTAAGAGATAGGTGTATCGGTTAGTTCTTCTATCTTTTTTAGATAATACTTTGCGTTCTCGGGCAGTTCGTTGAACGAGCGACACGCCGAAATATCTTCGCTCCATACGGGCATATTCATATATATGGGTTTACACTTTTCGTACTCGTATATGGTAGATGGTACGTAGTCGATTTGCTTATTGTTTAGCTCGTAGTGAGTGCAAATTCTCAGCTCCGATATCCCCGACAGTACGTCGAAGAGCATCACTGCCAGCGAGTCGATGCCCGAGATACGGCAAGCGTGTCTAAGAGCGACGGTATCGAGGAACCCGATACGTCTGGGGCGTCCGGTGACAGTGCCGTACTCATTGCCTCTGTCTCTGATGTAGTAGGCTGTCGAATTCGTAATTTCGGTAGGGAATACACCCGAACCTACTCGTGTATTATATGCTTTGCATATTCCGAGCGAATGGTCGATATATTTCGGTGGGATACCCGTACCGAGCGGTACGCTTATAGTAGCAGGCGAAGATGAAGTAACGAACGGATATGTGCCGTGTTCGATACAGAGCATTACGCCTTGTGCTCCCTCGAATAGTATACGAGAGTCTTTCTTTACCTCATCGTACAGTAGCCGCGACGTATCGCAAATATATGGGCTCAATAGCCTTCCGTACTCGGCATACTCTTCGCATAGTGTATGCAGATTGTATCTCTTGCGACGCAGTACTCGCATCTGTATGTTTACCATACTTATAGCGTCGTCGAGGCGTTCTCTGAGATACTCTTTGTGGAGTAGGTCGCCGATACGGATACCTGTTCTATTGTATTTATCGGCATACGCCGGTCCTATTCCTTTGTTTGTAGTGCCTATGACGCTGCCTTTCTTGAGGCTTTCGTATGCCCCGTCGAGCTCGATATGGTAAGGCATTACCACACTGGCACGGTCCGATATGAATAGTTGGTAGTCGGTGATACCCATCTCTCTGAGTTTTTGAAGTTCATCGAGTACTGCTTTGGGATTTATGACCATACCGTTTGCCATTACGTTTTTTATGTTGGGGCTGAATATCCCCGACGGTATACTCTGCAAGGCATATCGCTGACCGCCGAAAGTAATCGTATGGCCGGCATTGTTGCCTCCCTGATAGCGCACGACGACATCCGATTTTTGTGCGAGATAGTCTGTCATCTTACCTTTACCCTCGTCGCCCCACTGTACGCCTACTATTGTTAATCTACTCATTTGTAACTGCCTATTCCTTGTTAAACGTCGCTTGATAATTGCTTTCAAAATTAGTAAAACTCCATAAACAAACCAAATTTATTTGCGAAAATATATCAATGTGTCGATAATATATCCATATCCTATGGAAACGATATTTTTATAATAGCCCTGATATTGTTTCGGGGGGGATAAAGAAAAGAGGTTACCCTGATACGGATAACCTCTTTCTCTATAAAAAAGATACTTATCTTATCTGTTTATTATCAACCTTTCGGTAGCGATATTATTATCGGAAACGATACGAACGAGGTAGACACCTTCTGCAAATGCAGATATGTCGATATCTACTTTGTTGTCGCCTCTGCCGATAATATAACTAACTACAGTCTTACCGAGCATATCGACGATACGGACTTCGGCTCCGTTTTGGAGATTATCGACATATACCGATACCTTCTCCTTAGCCGGATTTGGATATATGTTCAGTCGATATTCGACTCCATCGATGTTGGTGCATACAGGAGTAGTGAATCTTAGCGTATCGCCATAGTTGTGAGGATAATTTTGAGTTACTACATAAGCATAGAACTCATAATTAGTATTCTGGAAAAGTCCTTTGACGTGATCGACCTTCGTATTTATCCAATCGACTTCGCCAACCTTTCTGTACCACCAACCTTTCTCGATAATATCGGTTTCTGAGCCCATAGCGATAGTCATACCGAGTTTAGCCTCGTTACAATTGATAATTACAGCTTCTTTCGTTTTTACGGTAGGAGCACTGTGACGCTTTGTCTTGAATGTAAGCGTGCTACCTTCGACTATCGGATAGTTGGCGGTAGACGCAAAGGCACGGAAGCTATACTCGGTGTCGTGAGTGAGATCGGTAAGATTGGGGACAAAAGAGATGAGCCAAGTCGTATCCGACGATTTACGGTACTTCCAACCTCTCTGAGTAGTGGGTTCCGACGGGTCGGCTACGATAGTGCTATTGAGAGTTGCCGTAGTATATCCGACGTTGGTAGCCTCGCCTGTAGTAACGGTAGGCTTCGGCGGAGCTACTCCGAGAGTAGTGAAGGTCTTGACCTCACCGACATATTCTACTCCTTCCACAATAGCATAAGCCCAGAACTTATATTTCGTTCCCGAAGTGAGTCCCGTGATATGGGCATTTTGTATACGAGTCATAAGGGCACCTGTGACTTCGACCTTTTGGTATACGAAGCCTTGGTCTTGGTCGTCGATGGGGTATGTACCTTGTATTACGTTTTTATTGAGAGTTGCCGAATGGTCGGTAATATCCGTTGCGTCAAGAGTCTCTACCGTAGGCGGTACAATAGACATTTTCAGTACCTTAATATTGTCGAGATGCAGGTCGTTGTCGGCATTTTTCCGAGTAGATTCTACATAAAAGCCTATCTTGATATTTTTGCCTATATATTGCGACAGAGGTATGCTTATCGGCGTAGGAATATTTGGAATTCCGTTTAGTGAAAATGCACCCGTAGGCTGTCCATCGTTGCTCCATACGATAGCATTTTCGCTCTTCCAAGTAGCTCCCGCATCGTCCGATATTACTACCATAAACTTATCGTCTACGCCCGACGTATCGGCTACTTCGGCAGAGTTGTTTTTGGTATATGCTACGTCAAACTCCAAATTGCTATTGGTATCTATTGCAAAAACAGGCGTTACAAGCCAACTATGCACTGCCGTACCGTGTATATTTACGATAGCTTTCTTCGAATCAATACCTCGGTTGTTGGCTGAGAATGTCCATTGTTTGCTTGTCTGGCTCATAGTACCTCCTGCGAATATGTCTGATGCTTTTGCACTATACACACCCCAGCATTCGCTAGGCGGAAATACGTACGACGACGACGAGGAGAAATCCTCTACAAATGGTAGCGACTCTATGTTACAAAGCGTTTTGAATGTGGTATAATATGTCCACAAGCTGCTATCGAGAGGCGAGCATACGGCTCTGACTCTCGCATTGTACCAAGTATCTGACTCTAATCCCGATATGGTGTACGAAGAAGTAGTTACGTTGTCTATCCTTGTCCAACGACTCGAGGAGGCTTTCTTGTATTCCAAGCTCCATCGTACCTCTGAGCCGCCGATGAGCCACGAAATATCGGCGGTATTGGTACCGATATTGTGGGCGGTTACATCTTTCGGACGGGCGCAAGATACATTCTTATTTACTTCGATATCGTCGAGATAATATTCGGGGCTTCCCGTCTGAGATGTCTTAGTCATACGGAATGCGATATAATGATAATTGCTGGGAACGTTCGCAAGCGCCTCTTCGAACATAGTCCAATTGGTCGTAGTAGGAGTAACGTCTTTGAGCGACATAAACGAATTTTCGTCGGTTATATCAGACATTACACCGACTTCAAACTTCGATAAGTTAGATACGTTTGTGAATCGAAGCCAGAACGAAACTACCATATTGCTAAGCGTATCGGCGTCGAAGAATTTGGGCGAAGCTACAAGATTCGTAGCACCCTGATTGTCTTTATCTCCTATCGTGAACATAAGGCTTCCCTTATTTAGATATCCTTCGCCATTAGATACTTTTGGATAAGAAAGGTATGATTTTATTTTAGTCCAGCAATATGGGGCACCATTTTCGTCCGATATATCGAACGACTCTTTCCAACCTTTCGATACCTCACCGCAGGCAGTGATGAATGTTATCGGTTGCATCGACCACAGACTATATGTATTACTATCGCAGCGGCTTCTGAGCCATACTTTATAGGGCTTGCCCGGCTGCAGATTGCCGATGACAATAGTATCGTTTGCGATGTCTACGGCTGTGAGCCCTTCGGCCGAATTTATATTGATATTATCGGTCAGAGCGTATTGCCAAGCCGCAGCCGGTGAGTCGAAGGTTATCTTTACAGTGTCTTTGCCGACAAAGAATGCTTTTGCATTTTTCACACGACGGCACGACGGAATGGTGTCTACTTTTATTTCGTCAAAGAAGTAGTTTGCCGACTTTCTATTATTGTTCGTCATACGCAAAGCAATATACTTGTGTGTCGACGGAGCAGTCGTAAGAGGAATGTCGTAGTATTCCCAAAGTTCGTTGTCTCTTTCGATACGTTCGATAGCGACGAAAGTGCTTGTGTCAGAGAGGTCCTTGAGTACTCCTACTTCGAATGTCGCAGGGTTGCTGCCTTCATCGTTTTTGAGCCAGAAACTTACCTGCATTCTGCTAAGGTCTTCGTCGAAGATAGGAGTAGCCATCATAAGTACCGATTTTCCCCTAGCATAAAATTGCAAGCCTTTGCCTTTGCCGTAGGCAGACTTAGAGCCTACTTCGGGATAAATCGAGGTAGAGTTGTCTTTTTCCAACACTCTTGTCCAGCAGTATGGTATATGAGTATTTTCGTCTGCCGACGAAAAATCGTCGGACCAACCCTTTTTAGCAGCAGAGCACTCTGTCCTAAATGCTACAGATGACCAGAAACTATTGTCGTTGCTATCGCATGTAGCTCTTACCCAGATATTGTATTGGGTATTCATATTGAGGTTCGATAGTGCTATGTTTTTGGTAGTTATTGCTATACGATTCGAAGCAGATACAGTATCGGGGTTTATATCTTTATTGGTCGATAGGATATATTCCCAAGACGATGCCGACGACTCGAAGGTTACGGATGCCGAGTTCGATGTTACGTTCGAAATAGCAAGATTCGATACGGGCAGGCACGACGGAGCAGGCGATACCTCTATATCGTCAACAACATAGTCGTAACGGCTTGGCTGTACCACTCCTCCTACATCGCCGTAACGGAAAGCTATATACCTATTGGCACCGCTATTGTCGTCTACATTAGTAAATACTACATGCTTTTCTACCATCTTGCGGTATTCGGTATTGTTCAGATTTGCTACCGCAGTGAATGTAGATGCATCTTTGGGGTCAGACATATAGCCTATTTGGAATATACCACCTCTTTGGTCGGTCTTGTCCAATTTGAATTTCAATATTATACCATTCAGAGGGGTATCTATCTTCGGTAAGATAGCGTACAGTGGCGATTTCCCACTAAATACCATTGCCACAGAGTTGTATCCGTAGTAAGAAGTTGATGGTTTATATAGCTTTGGATATATGTTATTGCGAACGTTATCTATAATTTTCCAGCAATCGGGGATTATGCGATCGAAACCACTTCCTTCTTCGAGTGCTGTTTGGTAAGAGTTGAAGTCTTCTATGATGGTAGATACCGGACTACATTCGGTCTTAAACTTTATCGGTTTGCTCCAATCGGTGGGAGCACCGGTCGGACACATACTTCTAACAAATACCTGATATCCCATGTTTTCTTGTAATCCGCTCAGAATTATATTACTCTTCGACGATATTGTTACCGGAGTAAGTGTCGATGGGTCGGGAGTATGCAGTTTGGTTATGGTATCTATTACATACTGCCAAGAGGTTACGCTGTCGTCGTATTCGTGGAACGACAACTTTGCCGAGTTGGACGTAATATCGGTGATCTTGAGCGAATCGGGCACCTTACACGCATATTCTATCGATAAGTCGTCGATAAATACACTGGTTTGTACAGAGAAACTCGAAGACGATGCTGTCATTATCTTCAAGGGTGATGGCGTACCAGCGGTAGGCAAATCAAAAGTAAGAGTCTGAAAGTCTGCTGCCGTTACAGGCCAAGAGTGTTTTAGCTTACTCAATTCGAAGAATTGATTATATTCTCCATAAGACACCTCCAAATATGCCGTGCGGTTACTATCTGCCACTGCGTGTGGAAGCACTACATACTTTAGAGTTACCTTGATTAATGCGGCTCTGCCCGTATTTATCGGACGCGTAAGAAACCCTCCTTCTATATCTGCCGTATCGCCGATACGAATCGCTCCTCCGGCTTCGTAGGCAAAGTAGACGGAGTCTATACCGGGAGGCATTGTTGTTACTGCTGTCGGGCTACCGTTTGCAGCGGTAGTATTCCCCGACGAAAGCGACGAAAAGTCTTGCGTATATGGTAATACCACATTTGTCTGCGACCGTACTCCAAGTACGGCAAACAATAGCAAGACAAGTAAAAGACTTAATTTTTTCATTGGTCGAAATGTATTGATTATGTTAATAAAAATCGTTTGGTTTATATCCACTCCACTTTGCTGCCCTCTCTCTGCTTGGCGTCGGGGCATTCGTCGGCATAGCCCATAGCTATACCGAAAAGTACCTTGTATTTGTCTGTAAGGTGGAGTATATCTCTACGAATATCAGGCGATTCGTTTATCGAAGCAGCCATACTGCCTATCACGCAAGTGCCTACACCTAAGCTATTGGCTGCGAGTAGTATGTTTTGCGTAAACATACCGCAATCGCCCTCTGCATAATGGTTCGATGTATCGGCGGCTACTATAAGCAACGTAGGTGCGTTGTGAAACACGGAGAAACCCTCTTCGCATGCACGCGAAGCACTTCCGGGTAGCTCTTTGCCGCGAGCCCAATCTACGAACGAGCCATTGAGCCGTTGCAACATATCTTTGGAGCGTATCACTCGTATTTGCCAAGGCTGCATATTGAGGGCACTTGGCGCATTTATACCGCAGTTTATTATCTCTTTCAGCGTATCGGCAGGTATCTGCTCGCTTTTGTAACGTCGTATACTTCTTCTTTTAAGAATATTATTTACCGTATCCATTGCTCAGTAATATTATAAATGTTATAATAACGCAGACAAAGATAATAATATCATAGCAGTAAAAAAGTGCATTTATTATTTTTTTAGGGTAATAAACATTACTTGCTTTTTCCGTAAATATACGATAGAATAGTAGCTTAAATCGACTATTGCAGTAGACAACCGAAACAGAATCAAAACGCAGAGAAGATAGGAATAATACTCTGTTTATTACTTTATTACCCATAGAGGCAATACAACATTTACTTTCTCAAGAGTTTTATCCGAAAGTTGTCATTTTTATTAAAAAAATTATGATTACAATTCGATATATTGCTTAACGCTACTATCTCCCTATGACCCAAAGAATACGCAGGAAATACTATTTCAATACTTTTATTGTCGTATGATATTGAATCTCCCGTCGTTGTAGAGTTTTATTATCTGTGAAGGAGTAGTCTCCGTCGAGTCCGACTGTCGTAGAGGTACAATATAATCTACAGCCGATTTTATCTCGTCGGATATATCGTAGAAACTCTTTGCCGACGGCTCTCCGCTAATATTTGCCGAAGTAGATACTATCGGTCGCCCCATAAGACGACACAAAGCAGCGGATATCTCCTCGCCTGTAATGCGAATAGCAATACTACCATCTGAATTTACGACGTTTGTAGGGAGATTTTTAGCTTTTTCGAATATCACGGTTAGCGGTCGGGATGCGCACTCTATTAAGTCCCAAGCAATATCGGGGATATCTTCGACGTAACGAGATATCTTTGATGCGTCGTCGAGTAATATTATTATCGACTTATCTTGCGGACGCCTCTTTATATCGAATATCCGCCTTACTGCTTCGCTATTGGTAGCATCGCACCCTATTCCCCAGATAGTATCGGTCGGATAGAGTATTACGCCGCCTGCCCGCAGGGTATCGATAGCCTCTTTTAGTTGGTCTACATTCATTTTTCTGTTGTAAAAACGAGGTGCAATAATGAGGTTCCAAAGGTAATATTTAATTATGAAATTAAGTGTGACTATAGACAATAATGAGGCTAAAGCGACATAAATCTTTTGGGGAAACCAATACGACTTTACCAGAGAGATGCTCTTTGTGGAAAGTTTTCTGCATAATTGCAGCAGTCAGAATTCATACCAAACTTTAATCATAAATTTCAGAAATTACCCCTTAAAGTTATCTTGAACCAAAAACAAACATCTATCCTCCCAACCCCAAAACCTAAATAAAATAGTTATTTGCCTTGCCGTAGATACAAAACGGCAGTCGTAGGTGTTATACGGTACTTGCTTCACCTCTCTCGGACGATATCCTGTACCACGAGTCCTGCCAGGGCGAAACCGAAGATAGCCGTTATATGAACCATCGTGCCGTTGGTCTGAGCCTTGCGGGGCAGGACAGGGTCTTCGTCGGCGTCGCTGACTGCGGTATTGCCCTTGTTGTCGAGTACTT
>CAJPPQ010000017.1 GCA_905372605.1 Porphyromonadaceae bacterium | reverse complement strand
TTACCCGAACCTATCGAGGTCGAAGAAAACGGAGCAACCCGCAAGTTGCGTACATTGGGTGATAAGTACTCGTACATACAACGCCATAGGTTCGGAGCAAATGCTCAGCCATTCTACGTAATACTCGACGAGAACGGCGACCCGATGACAGGCTCGTATGCATTTAGTGAGAGTGTCGAAGACTTCCTGAAATTCCTCGACGCGGGTATGAGCAACTATAAAGCGAGAAAGTAAATAGGACTAATAAATTTAATGTAATATGAATATCAGAATATTAGGTTTGGCGATAATATTGGCTGTAAATTCTTTTGCGGCAATGGCACAAAATAGTGATGTAGCTAAAAAAGAGGCTATTGCGGTGAAAGAAATAGTCGAGAGTCGTAATTTTAAGATAAATATACTCAATGTTTTGCGCGAAAAGCGTGTATATATGGATATTTATTCCAAGAATACGATAGAGGTAATCGACGGAAAACTTATAGCCAAATTTCCATACTTCTATCGCAACGACAATCCGTCGAATACGGCTCAGGCTTATCTGAAGATAGATAGCGATATTCGGAAAATAAAGATAAAGAACAAGGCTAAAAATAGTATTTATAATGTAGATATAAAGATAGATAAACCTTCGAAATATGTAGTAAATATCGATATCGGATACGATGGTAATTGTATGATATACGTTACCAACTCACAGAAAACGACAGTCGTATACGGAGGTAGACTAATCGAACCTAATATGTGATATTCAGAGATTTGTGTTTCAAAAGTAAGAGAGATAAACTTATGATAAAAAAGATAGTATTGGCATTGATTGCCATATTCGTATTAATATCGTGTGAAAGTTCCCAAAACTACTCCGTACAGCTTGAGAATCAGCGTAAACAGATTAGAGAGTATATCGAGCGAAATGGTATTTCTTTGATAGAAACCTATCCTGCCGATTCGGTGTTCAAATCGAACGAATATCTCTGGATGGGGCAAGACAGTATAATATTCCATCTTACAAAAAAAGGTGTGGGTGATGCTATAAAGCCGGGCGACCATATTACGGTGCGTTGGGTACAATACTCTATCGATGGCAATGGTGATTCTGTAAGCTATTGGACTACAGGCGACGTAGACTATCCGTTGGAACTTGTTTTCGACCCCGACCCCAATTCGGCTACAAATCTACGCCGTTCGAATACCAATAGTATTGGTTGGCAGAGTGCTATACGCCTGATGCAACGTTCGGATGCGATAGCCGAATTTATAGTGCCGTCACCTATCGGTACATTGACTGCTTTCAACAATGTTAAGGCATATCGCTATAAATTTACGTTCAAGATACAGCCTAAATAGCTATATATGACACTGATAAAATCTATTTCGGGTATTCGTGGTACGATTGGAGGTAAGACAGACGACAATCTTACTCCTTTCGACATAGTAAAATTCGTTTCGGCTTATGCAGAATGGCTTAGAAATGTGTCGTCCGCTTCGATAAACCGTCCTCTTAGAGTGGTTGTCGGACGCGACGCTCGCATATCGGGGCAGATGGTCGAAAATTTGGTTTGCGGCACATTGGTAGGTTGCGGTTGCGACGTGGTCGATATAGGACTTGCGTCTACTCCTACTACCGAAATGGCTGTTACAGCCGAGCAAGCCGATGGAGGCATTATCATTACGGCAAGCCACAACCCCAAACAATGGAACGCTCTGAAACTCCTCAATGCGCAAGGAGAATTTCTATCGAAGACAGACGGTGAGAGCATACTTAAAATAGCCGAAAAAGGCGATATGGATTTTGCCAAGATAGATGCTTTGGGTAAGATATATAATAAAGATATGTCTGACTACCATATAGATAATGTCGTTTCTCTCGATTTGGTAGATGTAGAGGCTATACGAAAGGCAAATTTTTCGGTAGCGATAGATTGTGTCAATTCGGTAGGCGGAATCATTATCCCTAAACTGCTTAAAACTCTTGGGGTAGAACGTATTACGTGCCTGAATTGTGAGCCGACAGGCGACTTCAAACACAATCCCGAGCCGCTAAAGGAAAATCTTACTGAAATTTCGGACTATATGGCTCGAAATAAGGTAGATGTGGGGTTTGTTGTAGACCCCGATGTAGACCGTTTGGCTATTGTGTGCGAAGATGGCGAAATGTTTGGAGAAGAGTATACGCTTGTGTCTGTTGCCGATTACGTGCTTAGCCATACCAACGGCAATACTGTGAGCAATCTTAGCTCTACAAGGGCTTTGGCTGATGTTACCGCTCTGTATGGCAGTAAATATTATGCTGCTGCGGTAGGTGAGGTCAATGTAGTGGAAAAGATGAAGGCAGTGGGAGCTGTCATAGGCGGCGAAGGCAATGGAGGAGTCATATATCCGGCGTCGCACTATGGGCGAGATGCTTTGGTGGGTATAGCTTTGTTTCTCACTTTGTTGGCGAAAAAATCCATGAAAGTATCGGAGTTGCGTAAGACATATCCCGAGTATTTTATCTCGAAAAATAAAATAGAGCTTACCCCCGATATAGACGTAGATACCGTATTTAGTGTAATAAAAGGCAACTATTCCCGATTTGGAATAAATGATATCGACGGGGTTAAGATAGATTTCCCACAAGGGTGGGTTCATCTGCGGAGGTCTAATACAGAGCCTATTGTAAGGATATATTCGGAGGCTCCGACTCAGGAGCAGGCAGATAAATTTGCTGCTGCTATTATAGCCGAAATCAATCGTATAGTGGCTTCGTGGCAGAAAGATACACTCTAATCCGTTGTTTCTGACTTATATATAATTTTTATTCTTGGTCTGTAATGCAAGAAAAGATAATAGAACTTACCGATAATATCGATTTGGTAGTGTTTTATGGCGTCAATAATGCCAATATGCGATTGCTGAAAAATCTATTTCCCAAGGTCAAAATAGTAGCGCGCAACAATATTATAAAAATACAGGGTACAGAGGTAGATATCAACAATTTGGAGCGGATTTTCGGAATGCTGCAGAAGTATTGCGAAGAGTACAATATTTTAGACGAAAAGCAGATTTTGGCAATTATCGACGGCAGTCATATCGCAGAGCGTAAGGCCGATAACCTTATTCTTCACGGAATAGGCGGCAAATCTATCGTAGCCCGTACTCCAAACCAGCGAAAACTTGCCGAAAAGTTCGATAGCAACGACCTTCTGTTTGCCGTAGGTCCTGCCGGTAGCGGTAAGACTTACACTGCTATAGCTCTGGCAGTAAGAGCATTGAAAAACAAAGAGGTACGCCGCATTATTTTGTCGCGTCCGGCGGTGGAGGCAGGCGAAAAACTTGGTTTTCTACCTGGCGATATGAAAGAAAAGATAGACCCTTATTTGCAGCCCCTGTACGATGCTTTACTCGATATGTTGCCTGCCGAAAAGGTGAAGTCGCATATCGAGACAGGTATCATACAGATTGCCCCACTGGCTTTTATGCGAGGACGTACTCTGAACGATGCCATAGTGATTCTCGACGAAGCACAAAACACTACCAACCATCAGATAAAGATGTTTCTTACTCGTATGGGGCTCAATACCAAGATGATAATCACGGGCGATATAACACAAATAGACCTACCGCCTCGGCAGAAGTCGGGACTTATCGATGCTGTGGAGACTCTTAAGGGGATAAAAGGCATTGAGTTGGTGGAGTTTAACAAAAACGATATCGTACGCCATTCGTTGGTGCAGAGTATAGTGGAGGCATACGAAAAGAAGTCGAAAAAAGATATCGAATAACACAGTATAAATGAAAAAGATATACACTTTTCTCCTTAGCGATATAGACGACGTTGCCAGGCAGTTTGTAGCGGATATTGGCACATCGAAAATTTTTGCCTTCTACGGAGCGATGGGAGCCGGTAAGACTACGTTTATTGCTGCTTTGTGTAAGGCATTGGGAGTCGAGGAGCCTGTTACAAGTCCTACGTTTGCTATTGTCAATCAGTATTATACTGCCGACGATAATACTATATATCATTTCGATTGTTACCGCTTCGATACCATAGAAGATGCTCTGAATATTGGTATAGAAGAATATTTCGATAGCGGTTGTCTCTGTTTCATCGAATGGGCTGAAAAGATAAAAGATATTTTACCGACAGATACTATCGCCGTTAACATTGTAGCCAAAGAAGATGGCAGCCGAGAAGTCTCGGTCTTGCAATAGCCTAAAAACACGTATAAAGCTTGTTTCTTAGCCGCTTGTATCTCTCGATATTATTCAAAGAGACGGTCCGACTAAGAAAATTTTACATTTATCTTATGGTCAATCGAAAAAAAAATGCTAATTTTACACTCTTTTTTAGAGACGCTACACCTGGTCTCTAACATGTAAATTTTAGCAAAAGAAAGAACTATAGAATAAATGACAGGACAAGAAAGGCTTATAAGAGTAGATATTGAGGAGCAGATGCGTTCGGCTTATATCGACTATTCGATGTCGGTAATAGTTTCTCGTGCTCTGCCCGATGTCAGAGACGGATTTAAACCCGTACATCGACGTGTGTTGTTCGGAATGAACGAATTAGGTAATACCAACGACAAGCCGTATAAAAAATCGGCTCGTATCGTTGGTGAGGTTATGGGTAAGTACCACCCACACGGCGACTCTTCTATCTACGGTACATTGGTTCGTATGGCTCAGCCTTGGGCTATGCGTTACCCGCTTGTAGACGGGCAAGGTAATTTCGGCTCCATAGACGGCGACGAACCTGCCGCAATGCGTTACACCGAGGCACGTCTGATGAAGATAGCCGAAGAGATGCTCGAAGATATAGAGAAAAATACAGTCGACTTCAAAGCCAATTTCGACGAAACTCTCAAAGAACCAATGGTATTACCGGCTCGCTTACCCAATCTGCTGGTAAATGGTTCGTCGGGGATAGCCGTAGGTATGGCTACCAATATGGCTCCTCACAATCTTTCGGAGACGGTAGATGCCATTATTGCCTACATTCATAATACACAGATTACTATCGATGAAATAACAAAATATATAAAAGCTCCCGACTTCCCTACCGGTGGTATCATTTACGGCTATGCCGGTGTACGCGAAGCATTTGAGACAGGCAGAGGAAAGATAGTAATACGCTCTAAATGTGAAATAGAGACTACCGCAAGCGGACACGATAAGATAATTGTTACCGAAATACCGTATATGGTAAATCGTGCCGAACTTATCAAGTCGATAGCGGCGCTTGCCGAAGAAAAACGCATAGAAGGCATATCGAACATCAACGACGAGTCCGATAGACAGGGGATGCGTATTGTAATCGATATAAAACGCGATGCGAATTCTAATGTAATACTCAATAAGTTATATAAGTATTCACAGCTACAGAGTTCGTTTTCCGTAAATAACGTGGCTCTTGTAAAGGGACGTCCGCAATTACTTAATATTATAGACCTTATACGTAACTTTGTCGAACACAGGCACGAGGTGATAGTGCGTCGTACCGAATACGATTTGGAAAAGGCACTCGAACGAGCCGAATTACTCGAAGGTCTGATGATTATCCTCGATAATCTCGACGAAGCCATACGTATAATACGCGACTCGAAAACACCATCGGAGGCGCAGGAACGCCTAATGGAGCGTTTCTCGCTTACCGAGCGGCAGGCTGCTTATGTCGTAGAACTCCGACTTCGCCAACTCACTGCTATGGAGCAAGATAAGCTGCGTCTGGAGTACGAAGAGCTTTTGAAACGTATAGAAGATTTGCGCGATATTTTGGCAAAAGTCGAAAGACGAATGCAGATCATTGTCGACGAAATGTTGGAACTTAAAAACAAATTCGGCGACTCGCGTCGTACCGAGATAGTATATTCGGGCGAAGAGATGAACCCCGAAGACTTCTATGCCGACGACCAGATGATTATCACCATTTCGCACGAGGGATATATCAAACGTACTCCGCTAGCCGAGTTTAAGGCTCAGAATCGAGGTGGCGTAGGCTCCAAGGGAGGCGCTACAAAAGACAAAGACTTCATCGAAGATATTTATCCCGCCTCGATGCACAACTATATGTTGTTTTTCACCCAAAAAGGCAAATGCTATTGGATGAGAGTCTACGATATACCCGAAGGAAGCAAGATAAGCAAGGGCAGGGCGATACAGAATATGTTGAATATAGAGCCCGACGATAAGATAAATGCGTTTATACGTGTAAAAAATTTGCAAGACCCCGAATACAATAGCAAACACTATTTGGTATTCTGTACCAAGAATGGTATTATCAAAAAGACCTGCTTGGAGGCGTATTCGCGTCCTCGACAAAATGGGGTAAATGCCATCACCATAAGAGAAGACGACCAAGTAATACAGGTACGTCTGACAGATGGTAACAGCCAGATAGTCATTGCCAACCGTGAAGGGCGGGCTATCCGCTTCCACGAATCCGACGTGCGTAATATGGGGCGTAATGCCACAGGTGTAATTGCTATGGCGCTCGAACCCGATAGTGGAGACGAAGTCGTAGGTATGGTAGCTGTTGCAGATAAAAAAGAGACGATACTCGTGGTATCGGAAAAGGGTTATGGAAAACGTTCGCAACTCGACGAACTCGATGAAAACGGAGAGGTCAAACTCGACGAAGAGGGCAAGCCGATAGCCATATATCGTGTTACAAAACGTGGTGGCAAGGGTGTAAAGACTATGAATATCACCGAAAAGACGGGTAAACTCGTGTCGATAAAACTTGTTGACGATAGCAACGATATAATGATTATCAACAAGAGCGGTATGACTATCCGTATGCACGTTTCCGATATTCGTGTCATGGGTAGAGCTACACAAGGTGTTCGCCTTATCAACCTCGAAAAACGTAACGACGAGATAGCTGCCGTATGTAAGGTAGATGCAGATACCGAAGAGGAGGCTGTAGATATAGATAATACCGTAGCCGACAGCACCGAAGTCGATAACTCTAATGAATGAAATATTCGAATAAATAAAAAAACAACCAATAATGAGATTGGTATAAAAGACAATATTAACAACTAAATACATAATTATCAATGAAAAAAATCTTTGTAATGTTGCTAATGAGCGTAATACTTGCCACAGTGGCATCTGCTCAAGTGAAAAATGTGAAAAAAGCGTATCGACTCTCGGAGGCTTACGAAAATCCCGATTTCTATGCAGCCGAAGAACAAATCGAACCTGCTCTTACAGACCCCACTACAGCCGAAGACCCTTATACTTGGTGGGTTGCGGGTCATATTCAAGATAGAAAAATAGCGTGGGAAAACGAAAAACTTGCTATGGCACAGTCTTCGGATGAAGAGGTGAAACAAGAAGCAGCTTTCAAAGCCTACGACTACTTTATAAAGTGTGCGGAGCTCGAAACAAAGCCTAACGCTAAGGGAAAGATATCAAATAAGTATACAAAAAAGCTATCGGAAACACTTGCTTGGTATTACAAAACATTTTTGATATTCAACTACGGACTAAAACAGGCTGAGTACGAAGACTACAATCAAGCGATAGTGGCATTCAAAAAGCACCTTGATATAGTAGACTTGCTTTTTATGAAAGACTACAAAGGAACAGCCGAAGCTCCGAAACCGACAAAAGATACTACATACTACAAGATAAAATATTACTTGGGTATATATACTTCGCTTGCAGGTAAAAACGATGAGGCTATAGCTCTATTTGAATCTATCAAAAACAATGGACATAAAGAGAGTGAAATATATCAGTACCTCTACAACTTGTATCTGGAAAGAAAAGATAGTGCCAATATGCTCAGAATACTCAACGAGGGTATCGACCGTTTCCCGTCGCAAGTAGTATTTCTCGGACTGACTATCAATATCTACCTCGAACAGAATAAGCAGAAAGAAGCCCTCAATCTGCTCAGCAAAGCTATCGAACGCAATCCGTCGAATGCCGAATATTACACTATCAGAGGACAGGTAAATCGCTCGTTGGGTAATGGCGAAGCCGCTCTGCGCGACTACGATAAGGCAATACAGATGGATCCGACGAAATCGATTTTCTATATAAACAAGAGTGAATTCCTTATTTCTCAGGCCACAAATATCGAGAGTGTCGCATCTACTATGGCCAACAAGGCAGAGGCTGCAAAGACCAAATCACAAGCAAAACAATATCTTGAGAATGCAAAGCAGACTCTCAATAAAGCATTGGAGATAAACTCTAAAGACGTTGAAGCTCTGAAACTCCTGCGCCGTATAGCCAACAAAGAAGACAATCAGGCAGAAGTATCGCGTATAGCAAAGCTTATCAAGGAATTAGAAAAGTAATACCCGACTATATAAGTAACCTTATAGGTTTAAGGTATAAAAAACACGAGAAAGGCTGAAGGCATCGATTGCTCTCAGCCTTTTCTTATTCTCCGCGGAGAGTAGTCATCGATAGATGAGAAATATGGTATTTCGTTTGTTTATATCTATTTGTTGCTTTGCCCACTCGGCGATAGGAAGTGTCTTCACAGACTCGGTATCTGCCGTCAGTTCGGAGGCAATACAAAGTAAGGTGTCGGGTTTGAGGGTAGCCACTATATCTTGTACAAGTTGGTTGTTGCGATAGGGTGTCTCGATGAATATCTGAGTCTGCCGTTCAGACGAGGCACGAGATTCGAGTTGTTTGAGACGTTGTATGCGTGCTTTCTTATCTATCGGCAGATAGCCGACGAAAGCGAACGACTGTCCGTTAAAACCGCTTGCCATCAGCGATAGTATTATTGAAGAGGCTCCTACCAGAGGAACTACACGTATATTCTTTCGTTGAGCTATGGCTACGACGTCGGCTCCCGGGTCGGCTATTGCAGGGCAGCCTGCCTCGGAGATTATACCCATCGAATGTCCTTCGTATATAGGTAGTAGCAGTTCGGCTATACGGTCGGGGGGAGTATGTCGGTTGAGTTCGTAGAAACTGAGGTCGTCGATGACGATATCTCTGTCTAACATCTTCAGAAATCGGCGTGCCGAACGTACGTTTTCCACGATGAAATGCCGCAGATTTTTTGCTACGCTTATATTATACGAAGGTAGTACGTTGTCGATATTGCTTTGTCCGAGAGTATTCGGTATGAGGTATAATATTCCCATTGCTTTTGAAAAGGCAGATAATAACGTTTGCCAAAGATAATACTTTTATAATATATATATGTTCAAAAGTATTAGTACTTTTGCGAGATAGGTACTGTTGCTGTATTATAGCATACTTTTTATACGATGTAACTGATATATATACAAGGTTTTTGTGTCAATTCATTGTAACACATGCAGATGAATGTTCATAATAATATTATTTTTCGAACGGCACATGAGTCGGATTTATCTACTATTTGGGAGATTATCACATTTGCCAAAGAAGTACGCCGTAGAGAAGGTAGCAGTCAGTGGCAAGACGGTTACCCTGATATTGATACCATAAGACTGGATATTGTAGACAGAAAAGGATATTTGCTCTTATGCAACGACGAAGTATGCGGATATATGGCTGTTGTACTAGACGGAGAGCCTGCATATGACGATATAGAGGGCTGTTGGCTTAGCAATAGACCATATACTACTGTACACAGAATGGCAGTGAGCTCACAGGCAAAAGGTAAGGGATTGGGTTATACTATGCTTCTGAAAGCCGAAGAGATTAGCCTTGCCAATAGTATATACAGTATAAGAGTAGACACAAACTATGACAATACGGCTATGCTGCATATATTCGAAAAGCTCGGCTATGTTTATTGTGGGGAGGTGTATTATCGTGGGAATCCACGAAAAGCATTCGAGAAGTTATTGTTCGACTAATGCTAATATCAGCTTTCCTCGGAGTGTTATTATTGTCGTAAAGTATTAATTTTGCAGAAAAAATCAACGACTCGATGGAATATCCAATCATCACCATAGGCAGAGAGATAGGCAGTAATGGGCTTACGATAGGCAAAAGGCTATCGGAGAAGTTGCATATACCTCTGTACGACAAGAATTTACTCTCCATAGCGGCTCGTCAGAGCGGACTTTGTAGCGACGTCTTCGAGCATGCCGACGAGAAGGAAAGTTATAGCTTTCTACAGAAGGCACTTAGGTCTGTCTGGAGCAACAACGACAATTTCATCCACAACGAGAATCTTTTTCAAATTCAAAGCGATACGATACGAGACATATCGCAGAGAGAGAGTTGTATATTCGTAGGGCGGTGTGCCGACTACATATTGCGACAGCACCCGAAAACTCTTCGTATCTTTGTCTGTGCCGCATTGGACGATAGGATTGCCAATATCTCGCAAACGCTTAATATTTCGCACGATAGCGCTATGAAAAAAGTAGAGAGTACCGATAAGAAACGCTCTACATACTACAACTTCTATACCAATAAAATATGGGGACAAGCCTCGTCGTACGATATATGCCTCAATACATCGCTATTAGGTGTGGAGGGAGCGGTAGATATTGTGTTAAAAACGTTCGAAAAGTTGTTTGTCGCTTGATATTTGTATATCTTTGCTATCGGTATAAACACTTTAATAATATAATGATATGAATAAAAACACTTTATTGGCATTTTTAGGCGGAGTAATCGCCGGTGGTGTAGCAGCATTGCTACTGGCTCCCAGAAGCGGAGAAGAGACTCGTGAATATATCGCAGATAAGATAAAAAGCGGTATCAAATCGGGCTTGGGCGAAGATCAGTACAACGACCTGCAGGAGAAGTTGCAAGACCTTAAGGCAAGCGTTGTAAATAAAATCTCGCACCAAGAGGCTTAGTGAATCGAATGATAAATTGCTGCCACTCAGGTAGCAGTTTATCATTTTGTAAAAACAACAACTAAAAAGATATAACCATGGCCGAAGACAACAAACCGTTTATCGAAGAGGTGAAAGATTATATTAAAGTAGAGATTGATATACTGAAAATAAATCTATTAGAGAAAATCTCCAAGTTGATGACTTTCGTTATAGGCATTGTCTTGGCGGCGATAATGGCAACCGTCGCTATCGCTTATTTTTCGGTGATGCTTTTCAATCTGTTCAATCAGATGACCGATTCGGTATTCTGGGCTACTATAATAATGATAGTGCTGTTCATCGCATTGTCTATTATGATAATTGCTTTTAGCGAACGACTGTTTTTGAATTTCTTTATCAAGAAAGTATATAAACTGCTTTTCCAATCCAATGATAATCTTACAGATAAGACTGCGGATAACGAAAAAAAGCATAACAACAATACCTTACAACAATGAGTCTGAACCAACCGATAGAATCGCTCGAAGACCTACAACGTCGACGCCGCAATCTGATAATAACACGAGACATATACAAGTCTGCAGTACTTAGCAAAATAGAGAAGTTTTCGCATCCGATAGGTTTCATATCGATGATATTCAAGCCTTTGTCGAGGTGCATTTCGTGGACTCCCATATTTATATCGGTAGCAAAAATAGCATTATCGTTTTTTAGAAACAGAAAGTAGTCTTCTCATTTTTCAGCCGTATATCCGTATGCAAAACTCTTTTTTCAGGCGTATCGACAAACCTTTGTTAATATTGTATGCCATATTCCTGATATTGGGTTGGGTATGCGTATATGAGGCAAGTTATGTAAAAAGCCAGACCTCCATATTCGATATAGATTACCGCTCGGGTATGCAGTTTATATGGATTTGTATCAGTGTCGTGGCTGCTATCGTAATACTCAATACCAGACCTTTGTTTTTCTATACTTGGTCGTATATTATATATGCGGCTGTAGTAGTGTTGCTTATAGTTACGCTCTTCGTCGCTCCAAACATCAAGGGTTCTCATTCGTGGCTCGTGGTGGGAGGGTTTTCGATACAACCCGCAGAATTTGCCAAGTTTGCCACTGCCTTAGCGATAGCATACTTCTATAGCTTACAGAATCTTCATACTATTTCGGTCAGACGAAAAATATTGGTAACCATACTTATAATAGTCTTGCCTATGGGTATCATACTGTTGCAGAAAGAGGCGGGATCTGCATTGGTATTCTTGGCTTTTATGCTGATGCTCTACCGCGAAGGACTTTCGCCTATGGTGATATTGGTTGGCTTTCTGTCGGTTGTCGTTTTTATTATTACCATACGTTTTGCAAGCGATACCGAAATATTCTATACCGAGCATTTGGGTAAACTCATCTCTACCAATATAATACTATTGATAGCAGCGATTATCTACGAATTATATGCCTTACACAACACGAAAATAAGGATAATACATATATTGGGTATCGTCTTGGGACTATATGCTATAGCTATAGCGATGAATATCTTTTTGATAAAAATAGATTTACTGTATGTAGCTCTATTAGCCGCTCTTTTGATGTTGGGGCTGCTTGTAAAAGTATTTATCGATTCGGGCAGAAAGATTTATCTGCTTACGGCGGTTTTTATAATATCATTTGTAGCATACTCATTTTCAACAGAATTTATATTCGAGAAAGTTTTGGAACCTCATCAGAAGATACGTATCGAGACACTATTGGGGCTCAAAGAAGATCCTAAAGGTGCCGAGTGGAATACCAATCAGTCGAAGATAGCCATTTCGTCGGGCGGGCTTTGGGGCAAAGGATTTCTGAAAGGGACACAGACAAAGCTAAAGTTTGTGCCCGAGCAAGATACCGACTTCATATTCTGTACTATTGCCGAGGAGTGGGGCTTTGTCGGCAGTATCGTAGTGGTATCGATGTTTTTTATCTTTATTTATCGCATCTTGTTTCTAAGTGAGCGACAGTCCAATATCTTTGCCCGTGTTTACGGCTATTCGGTGGCGGGGATATTTATCTTCCACGTTATCATCAATATAGGTATGGTCGTGGGAATAGTGCCTGTCATCGGGATACCTTTGCCGTTTTTCTCATACGGCGGTTCGTCGTTGCTTGCCTTTACGATACTGCTATTTATCTTTATCAAGCTCGATATGGGCAATAAGGTAAATATTTAACGGTCAGTTTATCAGGAATTTGAGCCTGTTTTGCAGATTTACTTCCGCCATACCGCCATCTATATCGAGAAAAAGCAGATTCATATCGGGGTAAAACTCTTTGATGCGTCGTTCTATACCTTTGGCTACTATATGATTGGCTATACATCCAAACGGCTGTACACAGACGACTCGGTTTATGCCTTCGCGCGAAAAATTGGCTATATCGCCCGCTATGAGCCACCCCTCGCCGAACTGATTCGATAAGTCTATGATATCTTTGGCATATTTGGCGATGTCGAAAACCGATTTGTGAGGAGTATAAAACTTCGATTTTGTAAGTATAACTCGAATCTTTGCCATTTTTTTGTCGAACAATCGCTGAAAAAACAGCAGTAGTACTTTTTGTAGAAAGTTGAATTTGCTTAGTCCGTTTTTTGTATTTATCTCCTGATTTACAAATGTCTGCGTGAAAAAGTGTATCATCGGCGGAGCTATTACCTCGAACCCCTGTTCGCGAAGCCAGCGCGTTATGTTTGCCTGTCCGTAGTTGTTGTATTTGACGAAGATTTCGCCTATAAGTCCTATCTTTTCTATTTTCCTGTCTTCTACGATATCGATGGTTTCGAATTCTGCTACAGCACTTTGTAGCAACGGCAGCAGTTTTTTGTGCTCCCTCTTCTCTATCAGAGAGACGGCAAGCTGCATATATTTGTCGAATAGACGTTCCGACTGCCCCTTGATACGCTCTCTTGCAACCGCCGACGCAAATATCTGATTCAGCGAATCGCCAAACAAAAAAGCATTTATGACCAGTGGAAAAATCCTGAATATCGGTAGTTTAAATCCCGGTTGCTCATTCTGATGTACGCCGCCGACCGATACCGATATTACGGGGATTTGTCCGTATCCCGCATTTTTAAGCCCCGTTTTGATGAACGACAGATAGTTGGTAGCTCGGCATTGCCCGCCCGTCTGGGTAATAGCCACGGCAAGGTCGTCGATATTGTAACGTCCGGTTTGTATCTCTGCTATGAGGTCGCCGAGAACGAGAGTAGCGGGATAGCATACCTCGTTGTGTCCGTATTTTAGCCCCATCTCGGCAGATTGTTTCGATGTCTTCGGGCAGTTTACGAAGTTGTAGCCCGCTATTTTGGCAACAGCAGGTATCATCGGCGACAAAAAGTCTGTAAACCAAGGAATAAGTATGGTCTTATTTCTGTCTTTTCGAGTAAAAATAGCGTTATATCCGTTGTACGATTTATTGTTGCTGTTCATATTCATTGTCTTTGTGGTGTAAAAAATTATTTCCCCTTCACCGTTCGGAGGCTTTCTATGAGGCTTCTTATTCTGAGGCGTATAGAACCGGGTGAAGCTATCTCATCTATCCGAAGGACAGTATGGTTTTTGCCCGCCTGAC
>CAJPPQ010000016.1 GCA_905372605.1 Porphyromonadaceae bacterium | reverse complement strand
GTGGCCGGAGGAGCGGGCAGAAGGTTTGGAGGCGATACACCCAAACAGTTTATGCTGCTCTGCGGCAAACCGATACTGTTGCATACGCTCAACAAATTTCACTCATATTCTCGTGATATAAATATAGTTGTGGTACTTCCTGCGGAGCACGTCGAGGTTTGGCATAACATCTGTCGACGTTTCGCCGTAAAGATACCGCACGTGATAGCGGAGGGCGGGCGTGAACGTTTCTTCTCGGTACTCAACGGGCTGAGGCACATTCCCGACGATGCTTTGGTAGCCGTACACGACGGGGTACGTCCATTTGTGAGCTTCGACACATTAGACCGATGTTTTGCCAAAGCCGAAGAGGACGCCAGTGCCGTACCCGTGATGCCTCTCACCGAGAGTGTAAGGCTATGCAGCGACAACGGCAACAGTTCGTTCGACCGAGGCAAGCTACGCACCGTACAGACGCCGCAGGTCTTTCGTGCATCCGTACTAAAAGAGGCTTACCGACAGTCATACAGCGAACTATTCACCGACGATGCTTCGGTGGTTGAGGCATTAGGACATTCCATCTATCTTGTCGAAGGCAACAGGGAAAACATCAAAATAACTACCCCTCTCGACTTGGCTATCGGTGAAATCATTCTGCGAGACGGCAAATGATAATAACGCTTGTAACCCCCCGTAGATACTGGTCGTTCGCAGATTTGTTGGGGTTTGTGCGGAGCACAAATCACGTTGAATCGTGTAATCGTGTAATCGTTTAATCGTTGAAGCGAGCGGGTGGAAATAAAAAAGGGGCGAACACGATTATAAAAAGGGCGAACAAACGGGTTCGCCCCTTTTGTTTGTGTTATTGAATGTTTTGTATTGGGCTTTGCCCAAACCCACTTCATTTTCTTGTCTTGACATAAGAAAAGTATGCAAAAGAAAGTCCTAACGGCAGTGCCTACGCTCGGCATAGCTCGAACAAGTTCGGCTCTGCTCTCGCTAAAACGGCACAGTCAAGGCTGAACGTACCGAGCCGACCCGCTGGGTGTGCTCGTTCGCTGAACGTCGAAAACTCGCCTTCGGCTCAGACAGTTCGACGTTTTTCTTCGCTCACTTTCGCACAAGCGGGTGCCCGTCTCGGCGCGTAGGCCGATCTGTTTGTGCGAAGCACAAAATCAATTACAAATTACAAATTAGGAATTACGACCTGCAGTGCGAAGCAAATTACGTTGAAGCGTTGAATTGTTTAAGCGACGTAGGGCGAAAACAAAAAAGGGACGAACACGATTATAAAAGGGGCGAACACAAGGTTCGCCCCTACGTTATTACATTATTGCATTCCTATATTTATCTTTTCACCATTTTCGCTACTGTGCCATCGGCTTTGACGGTGTAGACGCCTGCCGGCAGGTGCGATACTTCTACGCGGTCGGTATCGGTGGCGTGGGCTACTTCGATGCCGTACATATCGTATATACGTATGGTGCGAGCGGTAGCCGAGAGGTAGAGCACGTCTGCTACGGGGTTCGGGTAGAGGGTGAGAGCCGGCTCGGCGGCGGCTTCGGCTATGTCGGTAGCGGAGCACTTATGCTTACCGGTAGTAGCGGGTATGTCGGTATCGCTTTCGTAGTACTGTACCTTCCAGTTTTTGGCTATGGCATTCTGTGCATTGGTGGCAAGGACGGTAGCGTGATTTGACGACGAAGATTTGTATACGGGCTGTATCTTTCCATTTGTATTGCCTGTCCTATCGGGCAGAGCACAGTAGATATCGTCGAGAGCCTGAGTGGAGAGGTTGTTGCCGTGGCAATATAACGTTGTCAACTTAGTATTTTTCGATACGTCGAGAGTAGTGAGATTATTGTTTCGACAAGATAACTTCGTCAACTGCGTATTGTGCGATACGTCGAGAGTAGTGAGATTATTGTTTTGACAAGATAAATTCGTCAACTGCGTACATCCGCTTACGTCGAGGCTGTTGAGAGTATTGTTTTGACACCATAACTCCTTCAACTGCGTATTGTGCGATACATCGATGGCGGTAACTTTTGTAATGTTATCACTGCAATCGAAGCTTATTATATCGCCGTAGACAGTCATAGTAGTGTTGCCGGCAGTGTAGTTGCGATAGCCCGTCCAGCCTGTGCCGACGGTGACGTCTTGCGTATTGGAGCCGCTTACTATACGTACGGGAGTACCGGCAGCGGCTGCCTTGAAGTCGAGCCGTATCGCCGAGTCTTTTGCGACGGTAAGGGTGATATAGCTATCCATATTGGGCTGCGAAGAGCTACCGCAGACGTAGGTACCCGTAGTAGTGATGTCGACATTACCGTCGTAGTACTGTACCTTCCAGTTCTTGGCAGTGGCGTTTGCCTTGTTGGTGGCTTTGACGGTAGCGTGGTTCGACGACGATGAGTTGAATACAGGCTGTATCACTCCATTATCCTTGCCTGTCCTATCGGGCAGAGCACAGTAGATATCGTCGAGAGCGGCGGTAGTAAAGTTGTTGTCGTAGCAATATAACCCCGTCAACTGCGTATTCTGCGACACATCGAGGCTGCTGAGAGTATTGTAGGAACAATATAACTTCTGCAACTGCGTATTTTTCGATACGTCGAGGGAGGTGAGCAGATTGGAGGAACAATCTAAAATCTCCAACTGCGTATTTTTCGATACGTCGAGGGAGGTAAGCCGATTGTTGGAACAAATTAACTTCGTCAACTGCGTATTCTTCGACACATCGAGGCTGCTGAGAGGATTAGAGGAACAATCTAAATACGTCAACTGCGTATTGTGCGACGGGTCGAGGGCAGTAAGGTTTGCACCGTTACTGCTGCAGTCGAAACCGATTATATCGCCATAGACGGTCATAGTGGATGCACCGGCGGTGTAGGAGGCAGTGCCTTTCCAGTCGGTGCCGACGGTGATATCTTGTGTATTGGTACCACTTACGATACGTACGGGAGTGGCGGCAGCGGCTGCCTTGAAGTTGAGCTTTATCGCCGAGTCTTTTTCGACGGTAAGGGTGATATAGCGGCTCATGTTTACTGTCTGTGCCATAGCTGTGGAGGCACTCGCGAGAAGCCCTATGATGAGGGCGAAAAATAATGCTACTTTTTTCATCTTGCTTTAGTATTTTTTGTTTATTAATAATTGTGTAAAATATCGAATTAAAATTATAACGAGAAGAGGAGAGAGTGACATAGTGTCAGCACACAGATAGGTTCGGTACGTCTCTATGGTGTCTCTATCTCGTCTCTATCTCGTCCGTATGGTAAAAAACTACAAAAGAACCTCCTTTTCTGCCAAATTGTCGGGCAGGTCGGTGGCGCGAACCACGATTTTATCGCCCGAAAGATTAGGATTATTAACAGTAGCGGTGTATACCCAAAGAGGTCCGTTGTTGTTGAGAGCGTTGCCCTGCTCTACGAGAGTGCCGTCGGAATTGTAGATAGCTACAGCGACGGATACGACCTTAAAGTCGTCGACGGCACGGACGACGATAATGTCGCCAACGTTCCCGTGATACGAAGAGAGGTTTATCTCTTCGATTTTGGGGGCATGCATAAGGTCGGCAATAGCTACGTTGTACGAACCGATACCCGCTTTGGTAGCCGCAACTTTGTCGTACTGAGCCTTTCGGGCGGGGTCTTGGAGAGCCGCCTTGGAATAGATGACAGCCTCTTGAAAGTGCTCAAGATGCTTTTTTTGCTTGTCGGATAGCTCTGCCTTACGCGTAGGAGCCTTGGAGACAATAGTCTTACCATTGCGTTGGCTGAAAACGATGATATCGCCAACCTTTCCACTCATACCGTGAGTGATGATGTTTTTCTTGGATTCTGCCATAATTTTTTTGGTTGATTTAATTAGTTATTAGAATGTTTAATGAATATACGAAATAGGTACCCCCCGAAGCGGTATCACCGCAAACGGAAACAGCCCGCAACGCCGTACAGACGGCAGCAGGCAGGTATATATATATAGTGTGAATAAACGTTAATGGGGGGGGGGGTAAATAGCAGTGCCCAAAACGGCAGAGCAGCTCATATAAGCGTCTCTGCGAGTGTTTGTCGGGTATTTTGGCGTTTTGGTCATCTGCATATATAATGTTTAATATTGCGGGGCAAAGGTAGTACTTTTTTGGCAGAATGCCAAAAAAATGAAGAATTAAGAGTTAAAAATGAAGATTTTTGTGAAGCGTGTAATGAATCTTTGTCTTGGGCGTTGCCCAAACCCACTTACTTTTTTCCCGAAAGAACTCACGTTCGGCAAAAACAAACAAGTTTGCTTTTGCTCTCACTTAATCGTTCTTTTGTCTTAACACAAAAAAGTAAGCAAAAGAAGCTCCTAACGGCAGTGCCTACGCTCGGCATAGCTCGAACAAGTTCGGCTCTGCTCTCGCTAAAACGGCACAGTCAAGGCTGAACGTACCGAGCCGACCCGCTGGGTGTGCTCGTTCGCTGAACGTCGAAAACTCGCCTTCGGCTCAGACAGTTCGACGTTTTTCTTCGCTCACTTTCGCACAAGCGGGTTCCCGTCTCGGCGCGTAGGCCAATCTGTTTTGTGCGAAGCACAAAAATGGGAAAATGTAGAAGCAATCAGTGTGATTGACCTATTATATTTCATCGTTTAATCGCTGAAATGAATAAAGGAAGAACACGATTATTATAAGGGCGAACACAAGGTTCGCCCCTACGGTTTGTGTGTTATTGAATGGTTTGTATTGGGGATAGGCGGTTGGGGTTTGTGCGAAGCACAAAAATGTAGGGGCAATCCTTGTGGTTGCCCTGATGTTGATGAGACAATTTGCTCCGCACTGCTGGTCGTGAATTGTCGGTACGGCGGGGGCGTGGGCATCGGGATGCGTGAGGGATAGAAGCGGATACGAGACGCAGAATAGAATGAAAAATGAAAAATTAAGAATGAAGCGGGGGGAGGCGAGTAGGCAAAGCACAAACATCTGCCGGTATGCGGCGAGTATGAGCGGATAGCCCGACCCGAAGCCGCTTGCGGCAAGGGGCACGCCCAAAAAAATGAAAAATGAAGAATGAAAAAATAAAGATGAAGGAATGGAGGACGCAGTGCGGAGTACAAATCAAACGTTTAAGCAACAACATCTATAGCTGCCGCCCAAAGATAGGCAGTAACAACGAACCGTACGAGTTTGCCTACAAACATACTGATAGCAACCTTCGTCAGCGATGCACGCATAAAGCCGAGAGCCAGCGGAATGAGGTCGCCCACAAAGGGTACGAAGCTAAAAAAAGCCATATAGGCTCCTTTGCCGTCGAGCCACTGCTGCACCCGCTCGATCTTGGCGCGTTTGACCTTGAAGTACTTCTCTATCCACTCTATCTTGCCGAGATATCCGAGATAATAAGAGGTAGTACCGCCAAGGAAGTTACCCACGGTAGCCGCTACGATACATCCCAAAGGGTCGAGCCCTGCGGCAAGGCAACCGCCGAAAGCAAATTCGGAAGAGAAGGGCAAGACGGTAGCCGCAAGGAACGCTACCGCAAAGAGTCCGTAATATCCATATTGTAGAAGAAAATCGAGCATCACAACATCAAATCCAATACGACCAAAGCCGTCAACGACTCTACCACAGGTACGACTCGCGGTACGATACAGACATCGTGCCTGCCACGGATTTCGATAGTACGGGCATTGCCGTGGGTATCGACTGTCTGCTGAGGCTTACCGATACTTGCTACAGGCTTGAAAGCTACACGGAAATATATGTCTTCGCCGTTCGATATACCGCCTTGTATGCCTCCGCTTCGGTTGGTGGCAGTACGAATACCGTCGCTATCGGCAACGAATATATCATTGTGTTCCGAGCCACGCATAGCCGCCGCTTCGAAGCCCGCTCCGTAGTCGAACCCCTTAGCCGAGGGTATCGACATCATAGCCGCCGCAAGCCTTGAGGATAGTTTATTGAAAACAGGATTGCCTATACCGGACGACACGCCCTTCACCACACACGAGACGACACCTCCGAGGCTGTCGCTATCGCTGCGGGCAAGGTCTATCTCTGCTGCCATACGGCGAGCCGTCGACTCGTCGGGCGTAGGTAGAGGGTTTTTATCGATACCTCTCAGGTCGAGAGATGTGTAAGGCATCGTCTCGACGACTCGCCCTATCTGCGACACATAGCCGACTATATCTATCGCCTTGGCTTGCAACGCTTGCAACGCCAGAGAGCCCGCCACAACCCACGAGGCAGTCTCTCTGCCCGAGGCTCGCCCACCTCCGACTAAGTGGTCGACACCATACTTAAGGCGGTAGGTATAATCGGCGTGCGAAGGGCGGAGCATATCTTTTATACTGTCGTAGTCTGTGCTGCGTGCGTTTCGGTTTTCGATAAAAAAAGCTATGGGAAAACCGTCGGAAACACCGTCGGATATACCGGATAGAAAGCGCACCTCGTCGGGCTCGTGTCGCTGCGACGAAAAGGCATAACGCCCCGTCTGCCGCCGAGCAAGTCGCAAGGCTACGGCTTGGGTATCGATACGGATACCACGCGGAAAGCCGTCGACGACACCGCCGATAGCTTCGCCGTGCGACGAACCGAAAGTCGTAAGGGTAAGCCTATTGCCAAAGGTATTGTCCACGAGTACCTCCTCCGATATGTATCGCCGTTTAGTGGCAGCCGCAGCAGCCTCCGCCGCAACCGCCGTCGTCGTGGTGATGATGGTCGTCGCCACATCCGCTACACCCTCCGCACGAAGAGTGCATCGAAGCCAACTCGTCGTCGGTGGGAGTGTGTACGTCGAGTACTCTGACCTTAAACAAAAGGTCTTCGCCCGCAAGCGGGTGGTTGAGGTCGACCGTAACGGCTTCCGCCGCTATCTTCACTATCTCGGCGTTGATGCGGTCGCCGTTGGCATCGACGAGAGGCACGATAGCTCCGGGGAAGAACCTCTCTTCGTCGAGCGTACCGTCGGAGGTGAAGACATCGATAGGCAGGTCTATAACATTGTCGTCGCTACGCTCTCCGTATGCGTCGGAGGCGGCAAGCGAAAACTCAAACTTATCGCCTACGCTCTTGCCCGTAAGCTGCTCTTCGAACTTAGGCAACATCATACCCACACCGTGCATATATTTGAGCGGAGCCTCGGGCGTAGTAGCCTCCATAAGCTCGAAAGAGCCGTTGCTGTTTTTTACAAATAGTTCGTATTGTACTGTTACAAGTTTATTTTCCGTTATCTGCATAATATTTATTTTTTTGTTTGTATTGATTATTTATCGATTTATAGGTTTAAAGTATTGTCGTACGTCATGGGTAGCTCTTTACCGATAGACGATACGACGACAGCCGCTTGGCGACTTGCCACTTCTTCGGCTATGAGTTCGGCTACGATGCGAGCCATACGGTCGTCTATATGGCTTATCGGTTCGTCGAGTAGTAGGAAGTCGAATGGCTGGCACAAAGCACGTATTATAGCTACACGCTGCTGCTGCCCCCACGATAGCTTGCCGCACGGTTGGTGGCTCTTGTCCGATATTTCGAGGCGACGTAGCATATCGTCGATTTCGGCTTCCGACTTATAGGCTTGCAATCGATTTTTCAGCTCGATATTCTCTAAGGCGGTAAGCTCGGGGAATATTTTCAGGTCTTGAAACAATATCCCGATACGGCACTGCCTTATCGTGTCCCACTCGGGCGAGCCGACGAGCGGCGTACGCCTGCCGTCGAATAGGATTTCGCCCTCGAAGTCGTCTCGGTAGCCGTAGATATAGGCGAAAAGCGACGACTTACCCTTGCCCGAATCGGCTTGCAGCAGGTACGACTGCCCTGCGACAAACTCCACCCGCTGCCTCCAGACGTCGGAGGGCGGAGGATTATCGGAAAATATTCGAGGTAAAATATCGTGTAATGATATAGTGTGCACCGCCTGAAAATGATTTTTGCAAAGGTAAGTCTTTTATTCGACATATCGACGAACTACCATACGAACCATCGGACTATGCCACCGAAATATTTATCCGATACTTATCACCTATCTATTACAATATTTTTACTAACTTTGCAACCACAGACACAACGAAGTTTTTAATCATATAATAATACAAAGTAATTATGTCAAAAGTAACAGTTGTAGGTGCAGGCAACGTAGGTGCTACCTGTGCAAATGTATTGGCGGTAAACGAAGTCGCCAACGAAATAGTATTAATCGATATCAAAGAAGGCTTGGCAGAAGGCAAAGCTATGGACATTATGCAGACGGCTCAGCTTATGGGCTTCGACTCTGTGGTTAGAGGCGTAACGAACGACTACTCGAAGACAGCCGACTCGGACGTGGTCGTAATCACTTCGGGTATTCCTCGCAAGCCGGGAATGACGCGCGAAGAGCTTATCGGTGTCAATGCCGGTATCGTCAAGAGTGTTGCCGAAAACATCCTCAAGCATTCACCGAAGGCTATCCTTATCATCGTATCGAACCCGATGGACACGATGGCTTATCTATCGTACAAAGTACTCGGACTGCCTCGCGAACGCGTTATCGGTATGGGCGGAGCATTAGACTCGTCGAGATTTAAATACTTCCTCTCGCAGGCATTGGGCTGCAACGCCAACGAAGTGGAAGGCATCGTTATCGGCGGACACGGCGATACCACTATGATACCGCTCGCACGCTTGGCTACATACAAAGGCATACCCGCCGCAACTCTTTTGAGCCCCGAAAAACTCGAAGAGGTAGTGAAAAACACTATGGTAGGCGGTGCTACCCTTACAGGACTGCTCGGCACTTCGGCTTGGATGGCTCCCGGTGCTGCCGCTTCGTCGGTTGCCGAAAGCATAATCAAAGACCAGAAAAAGATGATACCTTGCTCCGTACATCTCAACGGCGAATACGGACAGAAAGACATCACTATCGGTGTGCCTGTAGTAATCGGTCGCAAGGGTATAGAACGTATCGTAGAACTTAAACTCGACGCCGACGAAAAAGCCAAATTCGAAGCATCGGCTGCCGCCGTACGCAAGACAAACAGCGTACTTGCCGAAATGAAGTTGATTTAAAAAACATCTTACGTTTAGAATTTAATTGTTTGTGTGCGGTTCGATGTCGTGGAGATATCGAACCGTTTTTTTCGCCTCTTTCGTCTGTTTGCCACAAGCTTTTCGGATAATAAAAAGCGGCGTTTTTCGAGCATAAAAAAACAACTATTGTAAGTCACTGATAAATAAGTATTAGTGAATAAAAAATTTGCTGACGTCACCAATAAAATTTCCCGACGTCAAGAAATTTCACGCTCGACGTCGAGCGTTTTTCCTCAATACCTAAAAACAAAAAAAGGCTCCGCAAGAGCCTTAAAAATAGAGACATCGGATGTTTTACCGAAAGTCAGTATTTGAAGTTGCTGCCACCGAGAAACTCTCTCAAAAGCGACGTCGAGGGTATGCCTACCTCATTGGTCGATTTGAAATATTGCAAGAACTTAAGCAACCGATGAGCCTCGGCATATTCGGGACAGTCTTGCGGCACGGTCTCGAGTACAGGCACGGCGTGCCGACGCAAGACGTCGAACTCAAAGATAAGCGACGAGTTGAACATAACGTCTGCCTCCTCTTGGAACGGGAATATCCATTTGTCTTCGCCTCGGCGAACGCTCCGCCACATACCGATAGTGTGCCGAGCCGAATAGGAACGGAATTTGGAGTCGCGGACGATACGTCGGAGCAGACGATTGTCGGTAGTCGATATCCAGTTGTGGTTGTCGAGCGAAATGGTGGTAAGAGCCGATACGTATACCTTGAAAATCTTCGTAGGGTCGATGCCCTTCGATATTTCGGGGTTCAGGGCGTGAATGCCCTCGATTACGAGTATCGAGTCACCGTTGAGTTTTATCGAGTCGCCGTTGTATCGGCGGCTTCCGGTAGCGAAGTCGAAGGTCGGTATTTCTACTCTTTCGCCCTGCAATATTCGACTGAGGTCGTCTCTAAAAAGTTGGAGGTCGAGAGCGTAGAGCGATTCGTAGTCGGGCTTACCCTCGTCGTCAATAGGAGTGTGTTTTCTATCGACGAAATAATTATCCATCGAAAGCGTAAGAGGTTTTATTCCAGAAGTCATCAGTTGTATTGCCAGCCGTTTGGAGAATGTAGTCTTACCCGACGACGAGGGACCTGATATCAGCACCGTCTTCTTGCCTTCGGCTATGACACGGTCGGCTATCTGTGCTATCTTTTTTTCGTGCAAGGCTTCAGACACCTTAATGAGGTCTTCGAGAATTTCGGTATTTATAGACCTATTGAAGTCGCCCGCATTGACGATACCGAGCAGTGCGTTCCAACGAGCAAATTCGTCGAATATCCCGAACAGCTTCGGTTGCTTTTCGAAGGGAGCTATATGGTCGGGGCTGTTTCTGTCGGGTACGCGAAGGAGCATCCCGTCTTCGTAACTTACGATATCGAACAAATCCAAATATCCCGTCGAGGGAACAAGTACAGGCAGATAATAGTCGTAAAACCTACCGAGCGAATAGTACGTTACGAAAGGTTTGCCCATACGGTCGATAAGATAGACCGTATCCATATCGCCCTGACGCTCGAAAATCGCGATAGCCTCTTCTTTCGGCGACTCGTGAATTTCGATAGGCATATCGGCTTCGATGATTTGGCGTACACGCTCCCGTATACGCTCTATTTTATCGTCGGCAATCTTATTTTCGCGTCCGTTGATATTGCAATAATATCCGTGCGAAACAGGATGCTCCACCCTCAGAATATCGTCGGGATAAAGCTCTCGAATAGCCTTCGACAATACCATAGTAAGACTACGAACGTATGTACGATAACCCGCCGACGAAGAGGCATCGAGAAACTCCACTATCTTCGGACGAAATACCTGAAACGATAAACTCTCGGCTTTGTAATTGACGTAAGCCAACATCACTTTGTGAGGCAGATTTATCTGCAACGCATCGTAAATTTCTCTCAGAGTAATACCCATCGGAAATTCAAACTCACGGTCGCCAAGATTGGTGCAAATGATTTTTACTGTCTGTTGCATAATAATACGAATGATATACTTTCTTGGATTTGCCGAGCAAAGATAGATATAAATTTCCACACCCACAACGGCAGCAACCCTCAG
Organism: Porphyromonadaceae bacterium; assembly: GCA_905372605.1. Taxonomy (GTDB): domain Bacteria; phylum Bacteroidota; class Bacteroidia; order Bacteroidales; family Paludibacteraceae; genus F0058. The sequence continues at coordinate 3,360 of CAJPPQ010000016.1, read as the reverse complement.
AGCTATCTTTTTTATTACCTTTGCAAAAAATAACAACACTCGTAAAGTATGAATAAAATACTACTCCTGTCGTCTGCTCTCTTGCTGGCGACGTTCGTTCAATGTTCGGGCAGCAAGTCGCAAAGCGACGACGCTTCGTCGGCAACGCCCAAAGAGGCAATAGAGATACCCGTTTTCAATCCCGATTCGGCATATATGTTCGTAAAAAACCAGACCGACTTCGGAGCTCGAGTACCAAACACCAAGCCACACGCACAATGCCTCGCCTACCTGAGCGGTAAGTTAAGGGATTATGCCGATAGCGTAGTAGTACAAGAGGGCAGAGGTACATTATACAACAATAAGGCTATAGATATCAAAAACATCATCGGCATATTCAATCCCCAAGCCGCAGACCGAGTATTGCTCGTCGCCCACTGGGATAGCCGCCCATTTGCCGACCAAGACCCCGACCCGTCGAGGCACAAAACACCGATAATCGGCGCCAACGACGGAGCAAGCGGCGTAGGCATTCTACTCGAAATAGCCCGTAACCTCACTACCCTAACCGACCGCATAGGGGTAGATATCATATTGTTCGACGTCGAAGATTACGGTTCGCCCGCATTCGACCCGACAGTAAGAAACAATGATGGCGGCTGGTGTATAGGCTCCAAGTATTGGGCAAACAACCCTCACAAATCAGACTACAAAGCCCGTTTCGGTATCTTGCTCGATATGGTAGGTGCTACCGGAGCCAAGTTCTACAAAGAACAACACTCTCTACGCTACGCTCGCGGTATAGTAGATAAAGTATGGGGTAGAGCCATTGCCTCGGGCTTCGACGGATATTTCATCGACCGAAGTGGCGGATATATCATCGACGACCATATCCCCATAAACGAAATACGCAATATCCCCACCATCGATATAATCCAATACGACCCAAATACCGAGAGCGGCTTCAACCCTTATTGGCACACCGCTAAAGACAACCTCGACATTATCGACCGCAATACCCTATACGCCGTAGGACAAACGGTAATGAACATCGTATTCGATCACTGACAACGGAAAATACACAATGCAAACCATACAGCTCTCTCTATCGCCCGAGCAAGCAGCCGACGACAATGCTATCAGAACTGAAATAGCTAAGACTCTATCGGTCTTTTCGACCGATATTTCGAGTTTCAGAATAGTACGTAAGTCGATAGACTCACGAGGACGACGTCCTGTGGTAATACTTCAACTAAACGTCTTCGTCGGTGAGCAGCCCGATAGATACGCATACTTCAATACGTTCGACTACCACGACGTAACAAATGCCAAAGAGGTAATCGTCGTAGGCAGCGGTCCGGCAGGACTATTTGCCGCCCTAAGACTCATAGAGCTTGGGCTTCGTCCGATAATAGTAGAGAGAGGAAAAACCGTCGACAACCGCACCATAGACGTCGACCGTATCTATCGTAACGAAGAGCTCGACGAAGAGTCGAACATCTGCTTCGGCGAAGGAGGAGCGGGTACTTTCTCCGACGGTAAACTGTTTTCACGCTCCAAAAAGAGCGGCAAAACGGGCAGGATACTCGAAATATTTCACCGCCACGGAGCACAAGACGAAATCCTATACGAAGCACACCCACATATCGGCACCGACGTCTTGCAATCGGTAGTGACAAATATCAGAAATACTATATTGCAGTGTGGAGGAGAGATGCTTTTCTCTGCCAAAGTAACCGATATATTACTGCAAGGCGATAGAGTAACAGGCGTACGCCTCGCCGACAATCGTACATTAAATTCCGATTACGTCGTACTCGCCACAGGACACTCGGCACGTGATATCTATCGTATACTTACCGAAAAACGTATCGCCGTCGAAGCTAAAGGATTTGCCATGGGAGTACGTGTAGAGCATCCGCAAGAACTGATAGACAATATACAGTACAAAGGTTATAAAAACAATTTCTTGCCTGCTGCCTCGTACAATCTTACCGCACAATTTTCAGACCGAGGAGTTTATTCTTTTTGTATGTGTCCGGGAGGAATGATAGTACCATCGGCTACCGAACTCCGAGGAGTAGTAGTAAATGGCATGAGCAATTCTAAGCGCAACTCGCCGTTTGCCAATTCGGGTATAGTGGTACAGCTCTACCCGAAAGATTTATCGGACTTCCACCAATACGGCGAACTGTGCGGACTCTATTTCCAACAGCATCTCGAACACCTTGCATACGTCAACAATGGCGGACAAAACCAGAAAGCACCTGCTCAACGTCTCGACGACTTCGTAAAAGGCAAGCTATCGGGCGAAATAAGTCAATCTTCATACTTACCCGGTACGGTATCGTCGCCAATGCACTTTTGGCTGCCGTCGCCGATAGGAGAGGCTCTGAGGGAGGGTTTCAAAATTTTCGACCGAAAGATGCGCGGGTTCGTCACCTCGCAAGCTGTGGTGCTCGGAGTCGAATCGCGAACATCGTCGACGGTACGTATTCCTCGCCAAAGAGATACATTACAACACACTCAGATAGCGGGACTCTACCCTTGCGGCGAGGGTGCAGGATATTCGGGAGGTATTACCTCGTCGGCTATCGACGGCGAACGTGTAGCGGAACAAATAAAACTCGATACGATAAACAATCGTGATGCACACACACGAAAACACTTTACATAAATATTATATGCCCGACTGTATCGAAGTCGGCTGCGACGAAGCCGGTAGAGGCTGCCTTGCGGGAGCGGTTTTCGCTGCAGCCGTAATACTACCTGCCGACTTCGATTGCCCTGCTCTCAACGACAGTAAGCAACTTACCGAACGTCGTAGGGATTCGCTTCGTATCGTTATCGAAAACGAGGCTATCGCTTGGGCTGTAGCCAAAATCGACCCCGAAGAAATAGATGAAATAAACATTCTCAAAGCATCTATAAAAGCTATGCACAAGGCTATCGATATGCTCACCGTAAGACCTCAGCACATTATAGTAGATGGAAATAAATTCATCGACTATCAAAATATTTCGCATAAAACTATCGTTAAAGGAGATAGTAAATATATGTCGATAGCTGCTGCATCTATATTGGCAAAGACTCACAGAGACGAATATATGAATTATTTACACACTCAATATCCTTATTACCACTGGAATATAAATAAGGGCTACCCTACTCTACACCATCGAAAGGCTATAAAAGATTTCGGTATAAGCCCTTATCATCGTCGAAGTTTCAGGCTATTAGATACGCAGATGAGTCTCGAATTCCAATAGTTGATATGATATTAATAAGGTATAGATAAATTGTTGATAAATTTATTTTGAACAAAAAACTACATATTCGAGAAATTAAAAATAATAAAAAGAGTTTTTATTTACACTCATC
>CAJPPQ010000015.1 GCA_905372605.1 Porphyromonadaceae bacterium | reverse complement strand
CGCTCTTCGTACCGTCTGAGTATGGCGACTTGCAGGTATCGACCTCCGACAATATCGTCGGCGACCGCTTCGGTATCTTCAACAACGGCGATACGACTTACCGCCTGACGGTAATCCGCCACGGCCTCGACAACCACGGCGAGCTCTACCTCTACGACGTTGCAACGAACCGCTACACGCTGCTCGATACGGATACTACGGTCTATGACTTCACGTCGGAAGGCTCGGGTAACGTTGATAAACGTTTCGTTATCACCGACCGCCGCAATGCCGACGACCCGAATACCGCAGTAGACGAAGCAGCCGAAGACATGTCGCTTTACGGCTATGTCGACGGACGCCATACGCTGGTAGTAAACAACCACACAGCTGAGGCAGGTACGCTGACACTGCTCGACGTATCGGGTAAGGCAGTCTACACCTCACCGTTTGGAGTCGGCTTCAGCCGCCACGATCTGTCGCACTTGCCGGCAGGCGTCTACATAGCACGTCTCGAAGCATCGACGCGTCGTGCAACGGTGAAAGCCATAACGATGAAATAGATAGAGATACGATAGACTAGAGATAAAAATATTGATCTTTTTTCATAGAGTAATCCGCCTTGCTACAAAGCATAGGCGGATTATTTTTTCTTTGTCTGTGGGCTGCAAATATGCTTGGGGGGTAGTAGTTTCTTTGCACATTAAGTGTCGAAGTCAATATTTTTATGTAAGTTTGCAGAGTTTTTGGTATCGTGGCAGAAACAAATTCGTATTTTTAATAAACAATAAATAAAACCGTATATAAATGAAAGGTATAATACTTGCGGGAGGTAGTGCCACAAGGCTATTCCCACTATCTAAGGCTATTTCGAAACAGATAATGCCAGTCTACGACAAACCGATGATTTACTATCCTTTATCGACACTTATGCTTGCCGGCATACGCGAGATATTGGTCATATCGACTCCCAGAGACCTGCCGATGTTTCGTGAGTTGCTTGGCAGCGGAGAGTCGTTGGGTATGAGGTTCGAGTATAAAGTACAAGAGGTACCAAACGGACTGGCACAGGCATTCGTGCTTGGAGCCGACTTTTTGGGAGGCGAAGGCGGTTGCCTTATACTCGGCGATAATCTATTTTACGGACAAAACTTCTCTGCTATGCTCCGACGTGCTTCGGATATAGAGCGAGGAGCCTGCATCTTCGGCTATTTCGTAAGAGACCCGAGAGCATACGGAGTAGTAGAGTTCGACGTCGAAGGTAAGGTTATAAGCCTCGAAGAGAAGCCGTCGGAGCCGAAGAGCAACTTTGCAGTGCCCGGACTCTATTTTTACGACAATACCGTGGTAGAAAAGGCAAAATCACTCAAACCTTCGGCTCGCGGTGAGTACGAGATAACCGACCTCAACAAAATATACCTCGCAGAAGGTACTCTGAAAGTAGAGACTTTCGGACGAGGCTTCACTTGGCTCGATACGGGAAATTGCAATAGCTTGCTCGATGCCTCTAACTTCGTGTCTACCATACAAAACCGTCAAGGCTTCTATATCTCGTGTATCGAAGAGATCGCTTGGCGAAATGGCTGGATATCGGACTCTCAGCTTTACGACTTGGGTAAAAACCTCGATAAAACCGAATACGGACAGTACATAATGAGCCTCAAAAAATAATCGACCGACTCTATGCAGATAATAGATACTCCAATTGCCGACCTCAAGATAATAAGCCCCGATGTATTTGCCGACAAGCGAGGTTTTTTTACCGAGCTATACAACGAGGAGCGTTACCATAGCTTCGGCATAAAGAATAAATTCGTACAAGACAATCTCTCGAAATCGTGCTACGGAGTAGTGCGTGGGCTACATTTCCAGAAAGGCTCATCGGCTCAGGCTAAGCTCGTGCAGGTAATAATGGGCAAGGTTTGGGACGTCGCCGTCGATCTACGCCCCGGTTCGTCTACCTACGGGCAGTGGTACGGCGTGGAGCTCTCGGACGACAACCACTTACAGTATCTCATACCTCGCGGATTTGCTCACGGATTTTCGGTGCTAAGCGACACAGCCATATTTAGTTACAAGTGCGATAACCTGTACGACAAACAGTCCGAAGGCGGTATCGTTTTCGACGACCCTACTTTGGCTATCGATTGGAAGATACCGAAAGACAAGATGATAGTATCGCCCAAAGATATGGAACTCAAGCCGTTTAGTATGTTGGAAATATGATACGACGCAGACTTGCTTCTACGAGTTTACTTTTAGTTATATCGGTTGTTGCATATCTGATATCGATTTCGTGTGCCAATAGAGGCAGCGGACCTCAGGGCGGACCAAAAGACATTACACCGCCTCGTCCGCAGAGGAGTATCCCCGACGCCAACTCATTGAATTATAAGAAAAACAGGATAGATATAATATTCGACGAAATAGTACAGGTACAGAATACTTTCGATAATATAATAATCTCTCCTCCTCAAAAACAAGCTCCTACGGTCAAAGCCATAGGTAAGAAGATTTCGGTGGAGCTCCAAGACACGCTTAAAGACGAGACCACCTATACCATCTTTTTCGGAGATGCCATAGTCGACAACAACGAGCATAACGTCTTGTCGGGGTATTCGTTCTCGTTCGCTACGGGCGAGTCTATCGATACGTTGAAGATGTCGGGTACACTCATCGACGCCGCAACGTTGAATCCTATTGCAGGTGTCATGGTGGGCATACACAGCGACTTATCCGACTCGGCATTTACCTCCAAACCGTTCGATAGAATCACTAAGACCGACAAAAACGGCAATTTTTCGATAACAAACATAAGGAGCGGTAAATATAGAATATATGCTCTCGACGATGTCGGCAATAACTATCGTTTCGATATGCCCAACGAGAAGATAGCCTTTTCGGACTCTATTTTCGAGCCTTCGGCATCGACAAACGTCGTAGCAGATACCGTTTATCGCGACTCTGTGGTAAAGCTATCGACGGGCAAAGCCGATACTTTGAGGCTCGTAGACACTGTGATACGTAAGTTTGACGTACGGTATTCGCCCGATTCTATCGTGCTTAGAGCCTTTGTACAAGATTATTACAATCAGTATGTGGTAAAAAGTCTACGTCCCGATGTACGACATTTTACCATATATTTCAACGCTCCCAATAAGGAGTTGCCTCGAACGGAAGGTATCAATTTCGATATAGGCAAAGGTGTAGTCGTAGAGCCCAATAGCCGAGGCGATACTATCGACTATTGGCTCAAAGACACTGCTCTTTGGTCTATCGATACTCTGAAGTTGAGGTTTACGTATATGAAAATGGATTCTACGCACAACCTTGTAGAACAGACCGATACCATATCGCTTAGGTCGCAAAAACGGCGAGCAAAATCCGACAAAAATAGCACTCAAGAGTTTTTGACCCTTATATCGAATGCAAAGGGTAGTATCAACTATTTCGATACCATAGAGATAAGTATACCTACGCCTGCCGAGATGGATATGGTAAAAAAAATATCGCTTCAAAGGCGAGTCGATACTATATGGCAGCCTCAGAAATCGACTATAACGGCAATCGATTCGGTGGGCAGAAGATATAGAGTGGCAGCTACTTTGCAGCCGTCGCAGACCTATCGTCTGGTAGTAGACTCAGCCTATTTCAGAGATATATACGGCAATGTAAACAAAAACACTACTTTCGACTTTAGCGTCAAAAGTAAAGACTTATATGCTTCGCTGACACTTGAAATGGGAGTGTTCACAGGCAAGGAGATAATAGAGCTTATCGACAAAAACGAGAGGGTAATACGCAGAACCATAGCCGATAAGCAGAAGGTACGGTTCGACAATCTCGATGCAGGTACATACTATGCACGTCTATTTGTCGACCTCAATGGCAATGGTAAGTACGATGTTGGTAATTTCGCCGAAAAGCGTCAGGCTGAGCCGGTATATTATTATAGTAAGTCGTTCGAACTAAGGCAGATGTGGGACAACGAAGAATATTGGAATTATCGCGAATTGCCTATTCTGAGGCAGAAACCGCAAGAGATAAAAAAGGTAATAGAACGCAAAAAATAAAAAAAGAGTAGTATTCGTCTTTTCGAACTATATATTTCTCATAATAAAAACAATAGAGATATGAATATACAACAACTTGAATATCTGATAGCAATCGATGAGTATCGTCACTTTGCCAAGGCAGCCGACTATTGCGAGGTTACGCAGCCTACACTCAGCACGATGATACAACGCCTCGAAGATGAGCTAAATGTGAAAATCTTCAATCGGTCGAAACACCCAATAGAACCGACCGATATAGGGCGGCAGATAATAGAACAGGCGCGTGTATCGTTGAAGCAATTTGAGCAGATAAAAAAGATAGTACGCCAAGAACATACCACTCTATCGGGGCGCTACAACCTGAGTGTAATACCCACTATAGCAGCATATTTGGTGCCGCAGATGTTGGCAAAGCGTTATCATAACTATCCCGATTTGGAGTTGATAATCAAAGAGAATACCACTTCGAATATTATCGAATTGCTGCTTAATGAGCGTATCGATGGAGCGATTCTTGCCGGACCTATCGAACACGAAGACCTGATATCGTTTCCAATATATTACGAAAAATTCTATGCTTACGTATCGCCGCTCGATCCTCTGTATGGAGATAAAGAGGTAGATATTAATAAGGTAGATCCCGATAAACTTTGGCTACTCGAAAATGTACACTGTCTTCGCGGGCAGATAGAACGCTTGTGTAAGATACGCAATAGTCGCCAACACTCTACTATCAAATTCGAATCGGGTAGTATCGATACTCTTCTGCACGTGGTAGATATGAATCCCGGACTGACTATAATACCCGAAATGCACGCTATGGGGCTGTCCGAAGAAAAGCAAGATTCGCTACGAACATTCAAAAATCTCAATGCTGTAAGAGAAGTTTCGCTTATGGTCAACAGACACAATGCCAAGACCGCAATACAAGATTGTATTATCGATATTGTGAAGCAGTCGGTACCTAAGTCGATGCAAAATCCGGCTCTAAAAAAATACGTTGTCGATTTGTAGCAGAGCAGGGAAAGCGATAATATATTAATTAATAGTCTGTTACTTTTTGTAGCAGATATTGTCGATAAGCCTTACGTTTCCGCAAAAGACAGTAATACAGCCTACTACGTAGTCGCATTCGTCCCATTTACCGATGCTTTTCAGCGTATGTCCGTCGACGATATCGAAATACTCTACTTTCAGTTCGGGTTTCTGTTCGATAGCTGCAATAACACACTGTTTTAGCTCTTCTACCTCAGTCTGTGGTACGAACTGTCGGCTTTCGTTGAGTACGGCATAGATGTGCGATGCAACTTGTTTTTCGTTGTCTTTCAGCAGCGAATTGCGGCTACTCAGAGCCAACCCCGAGTCTTCTCTGACTATGGGGCAGGGTACAATTTCTATCGGTAGATTGTATCTTCTTGTCATCAAGCGGATTATGGCGAGTTGTTGGAAGTCTTTCTCACCGAAATAGGCTCTATCGGGATGCACCAAATCGAATAGTTTGCTTACAATCTGTACTACACCGTTGAAGTGTCCGGGGCGAAACTTGCCTTCCATAACTTTATCGAGTCCCTCGAAATCGAATTCAAATCGACTATCTGTCTCGCTTTTGGAGTATATATCGTCTGCCTCAGGAGCAAATACTATATCGCAGCCGATGGTCTGGAGTAGCTCCAAGTCTTTGTCGACCGTTCGAGGGTACGAAGCGAGGTCGTTCGGGTTGTTGAACTGTGTGGGATTGACGAAGATAGATACTACCGTGATGTCGTTGTTTGATATAGAATTTTTTACAAGCGACAGATGTCCCTTGTGTAGAGCCCCCATAGTGGGTACTAAACCGATTGATTTCCCACCGTTTTTAAACTGCTCGATAATAGCTTGTAAATCAGAAGTTTTGTTGATTACTTTCATTTGATTATATCCTATAAAAAATGACGGGCAAAGTTACTCTTTTTTTTCCTGTTTATATGCCAATTTATTGTATATCGGTGGCTATTATCTATATATAGCATGATGTTTCTATGTGTATTACAAATATTATGATTTAATACGTAAATAAATTGTATTTTTGCAGATTATAAAAAAAACAGTATCACCAATGAACAACGGCAATATAAAGAGACGAAGTCAGTTGAGACGTATCAATCGTAAAATACGTATACACAAAGAAGGACGTGCAATACTTATATCTATGTTTGTATTGCTTGTGGCTATCAATCTGTTGTTCCATTTCAAAACAACTATTGGAATATACCTGATAATCAATCTGATAGTCTCGGTGGTTATGTTTGGTTTCTTTCTCTATTTTTTTCGCAATCCGGAGCGTATAGCCGATATAAACGACGATTCGCTCGTGATAGCTCCTGCCGACGGGCGTATCGTAGCTATCGAAGATGTAGAGGTTTACGAATATTTCGAGGGTAAGAAGATGAAGCAAGTCTCTATCTTTATGTCGCCTTTCAACGTGCATGCCAACTGGTATCCTATCAACGGGACAGTGCTCTATGCCCGCCACCATTCGGGCAGACACAAGGCAGCTTATTTGCCCAAGTCGAGCCACGAAAACGAACGTTCGTCGGTAGTGATAGAGTCGAGTAGCGGGCAGAAAATATTGCTCAGGCAGGTAGCAGGAGCCTTAGCCCGACGAATAGTTACCTATGCCGCTCCGACGCATAAGTCGCAGATAAACTATCATATAGGGTTTATAAAATTCGGTTCGCGAGTAGACTTGTTTTTACCTGTCGACTCCAAGATATTTGTAACGCTTGCAGAGCGTACCAAGGGCAACGAGACGATAATAGCTCGTCTTCCCGACTGAAACAGACAAAACAACGAGCTATGAAAAACTATAACATCATATTATTTGCCATTATATTACTGTCGGTTTCGTGCTCAAGGAGCAAAAAAGAACTGACGCAAGGTCTTAAGTATCCGTACGATATGTGCCAATACGATGGCGGCATACTTATATCGAACTTAGGCGGCGACTCTCTCGATTATCGGAGCAGTGCCCCTACAGGATTCGTATCGTACTATCGCAAAGGTAAAACAAAGATAATCATCCCTTCGAATAGTGGACTCTATGCACCGAAAGGGATAGACGTGAGCGGACGTTTCCTTTTTGTAGCCGACGTAAATAGAGTATCGGTATTCGACCTCAACGACTGCAAAAAGATAGACGAGATACTTTTCCCGCAAGGCGATGCCTTTGTAAACGATGTTTTGGTAGCCGGTAGTACGCTATTTATCTCTGTTACAAACTACAACAAGATATATTTGCTCAATATATCTGACCCGTTGCATATCGACCACGGCTCGCTACTCGAGTATATCGATATACCTTATCCGTCTACTATGAAGATGATGGGCGAATATCTGTTTGTAGCCTCCAACTCATTCGACGGCACTGAGTACGACGACAAAATCATTCATATCATCGACGACCTTAGCAACCCATCGATTCGCCCGATAATACACGAAATGGGCGATTATCAGGGCTTGGAATTTTCGCCAAACAAGACTCGTCTCATATTTTGCAACCACGATATTAAAGGATATATCGGAAATATTATATTCGAAAACAATGAGTACGGATACGACCAAATAACGGATGCTCCGGGGGCACTTCTCAATTCTCTGTTGTTATTCGACAATAAGCTGTATATAAGCGACTTGGCTAATAGTAAGATATATGTGAGAGAAATTATAGAGTTCGACAATTTTTTGCCTATCATCAAAGGTGAATAGATTAGTGTATCTATCTTATATTCTTGATTTTATAAACGAAATAAAAAAGTGGAAGCAATATGTTTGTCAAAGTCAATTCGGCGGCAGTACAAGGCGTAGATGCCACACCTATTTCGGTAGAGTCGAATACTACGGGAGGAGCTAAATATATGCTTGTGGGGCTGCCCGACAATGCTGTAAAAGAGAGCCTCGAACGTTTCTTTTCGGCTGTAAAACACAATGGTATAAACATTCCCCGACGAGCATGTATCATCAATCTTGCACCTGCCGATATACGCAAAGAGGGTTCGGCTTACGACTTGCCGATAGCCGTAGGCATATTGGCTGCCAACGAGATAATAGATGCCACGGATATAGATAAGTTCGTCATAATGGGTGAGTTATCTCTCGACGGTTCGCTCAAACCTATCAAAGGCGCTCTGCCAATAGCAGTAATGGCTCGCGATATGGGTTACAAAGGATTCATCTTGCCTCGCGACAATGTGTTTGAAGCCGCAGTAGTAAACAAACTCGAAGTGTATGGGGTAGATAATCTGAAAGATGTGGTAGATTTTTTCAACCACGATAAGATACTCGAAAAGACCGATATAGATACCAGAGCGGTATTTGCTTCGAATATCAATAAGTTTGACCTCGACTTTGCCGATGTAAAAGGGCAAGAGAACGTAAAACGTGCTTTGGAGGTGGCTGCTGCCGGCGGACACAATATAATAATGGTAGGAGCTCCCGGAGCGGGTAAGTCGATGATGGCTAAACGTTTACCGACGATATTACCACCGCTTACTCTCGGTGAGTCGCTGGAAACCACCAAAATACACTCGGTTGCAGGCAAGATGCAGGGTGCGTGTACTCTGCTGTCGCAACGCCCTTTTCGCAGTCCTCATCATACCATATCCGACGTGGCTCTTGTGGGTGGCGGCACATTTCCGCAGCCCGGAGAGATATCGTTGGCACACAATGGAGTGCTTTTTCTTGACGAATTACCCGAATTTAAACGTACCGTACTCGAAGTGATGAGGCAACCTCTCGAAGACCGAAAAATATCTATTTCGCGAGCTCGATTTGCTATCGAATATCCTGCTAGTTTCATGCTTGTAGCAGCGATGAATCCCTGTCCATGTGGGTATTACAACCATCCCGACAAGCAATGTGTCTGTTCGCCATCGATGGTACATCGCTATCTGAGCCGCATATCGGGACCTCTGCTCGACCGCATCGATATACATATCGAGATAGTACCGGTGCCGTTCGAAAAACTTGCCGAACTGAAGACCGCCGAAAGTAGCGAAGCGATACGCCAACGAGTGATAAGGGCTCGAAACATACAGCAAATACGTTTCAAAGATATCCCCGGCATACACTGCAATGCTCAAATGTCGTCGAAGATGTTGCAGCAATATGCCGTACTCGACCAAGAGGGGCAAAACCTTCTAAAACAGGCTATGCAGCGAATGAATCTATCGGCAAGAGCCTACGACCGAATATTGAAAGTATCGCGTACGATAGCAGATATAGACGGAAGCCCCGATATAGAGATACCACACATAGCCGAGGCTATCAACTATCGCAATCTCGACCGCGAAGGGTGGGCAGGCTAAACAAATCAGTAAAAAACGAAACAAGATAATGAAACTAGAAAAGAAAAACGTCGGCTTACTCGATAAGACGATATATCTGTTCAAACGTGTTACTCACTTTCTTACACACGATATATGGGAGATAGGCGATAGAAATCTGTCGTCGACTAAGATATTTGTTTTCAATCTGTTGAAGAAAATAATATTATCTGCCAAAGGCTTCACTAAAAGCGAATTGATGGCTAAATCGGCATCTTTGTCGTTTCGTACGGTATTGGCTATTGTGCCTGTATTGGCTCTGCTTATTGCCGTAGGGCGAGGTTTTGGCATATCGGAGAAGGTAAAAGAGTTTATCGCTGAGGCTCTTAGCGGACAGAGCGAGATAATACCATATATAACAGGCTTCATAGACAATTATTTAGAGCAGATGTCGGGTGGGGTAGTGATAGGTATAGGCGTCGTATTCCTGCTCTGGACGGTGATAAGTACGTTTCAAGAGATAGAGGCTAATTTCAACAAAATATGGAATGTAGAGAAATCACGTTCGTTTTTTCATCAGTTTACAACGTATATAGCTCTCATAGTGCTTGTTCCGGTGCTGATAAGCCTTGCAAGCGGTTTTTCGATATATATCAATAGCCGTATGAATTCCGTATTGGGATATTGGTACTCACCTATGAATAAGTTTCTTGCACAGTTGCTACCATTCTTTTTTTACTGGGTGCTTTTCTCGCTGCTCTATTTCGTGGTTCCCAATACGAAAGTGAAGATTACTCATGCTCTGTTTGCCGGTATTATTTGCGGTACGATATTCCAACTTTTTCAGTATCTGTATATTACTGGGCAGATTAATCTGTCGCGTTACAATACCGTTTATGGTGCTTTTGCAGCTATACCGTTGCTGTTTTTCTGGCTGCAAATATCGTGGTTGATAGTATTGTATGGAGCAGAATTATCGTTTGTAAGCCAAAACCTTAAAGATAAATACTACGAATACGAGCGAGATAAGACGTCGCGTCGATTTATGGACTTTGTGCTTGTGCTTATTACAAAAATAATCGTAAAGCGCTTCGAAGACGGGCTGCCACCTATCGACGCTCAGTACCTTGCTCGCAAAAGCAATCTGCCGATACGTATGGTAAACGACGCCCTGAAGACTCTGACAAATATCAATATCGTTGTAGAGATTATCGACGATAAAAATAATCGTACGTATATGCCCGCAATCGATATTAATAAAATCTCGGTAGCGATGGTAATAGACCGAATAGAATCGGCAGGTAAAGAGAATTACGGTATCCGACGCGATAGCCAATACGCCGATATATGGCGGCAGATAAGGGATATAAAAGATAAAACTATTGCCGAAAACAGCCAATTGCTAATAAAAGACATATAGACATTTACTAATATTATCGATACAATGAAAAATCTGGTAGTACTTACAGGAGCGGGTATCAGTGCCGAAAGCGGTATATCTACCTTCCGCGATAGCGGCGGACTTTGGGAGCAATATCGTATCGAAGATGTGGCTACTCCCGAAGGTTGGGCGAGAGACCCGAAGCTCGTTACCGACTTTTACAATCAACGACGCAAACAGTTGCTCGAAGTAGAGCCAAACTATGGGCATATCGCTCTGGTCGAACTCGAAAAATATTTCAACGTATACGTTGTAACTCAGAATGTCGACAATCTGCACGAACGCGCCGGCTCTAAAAACATAGTACACCTGCACGGCGAACTCACAAAGGTACGTTCCGAGCGATTCGACCACCTTATATATGAGCTAACGCCCGATAGATACGAGGTGAAAATCGGTGATAAGTGTGAGAAAGGTTTCCAGTTGCGTCCGCATATAGTCTGGTTTGGCGAGGCTGTGCCTATGCTCGAAGAAGCAGTACGTCTGGCTCAGAAAGCCGATATATTCGTCGTTGTAGGTACGTCGCTCAACGTCTATCCGGCAGCCTCGCTCGTACATTATGTGCAGCCGGAAGTGCCTGTCTACGTGGTAGACCCCAATAGTGTGGCTATCAACGACTCACGTTGGCACTATATTCGGCTCGGAGCATCGGAGGGAATGAAAGAATTTATAAAGCAGATACAGCCTTATATCTGAGATATACTATTGAACCTTAGTGCGTTCAGTATATGTTTTCGAGTATCGATGCTAATAATATTGCCGACGATACGAGTTGTCGCTCACAGATATCGATATAATCGTATATATATCGGTAGCCGTTTCCTGTCGCCTCTGCCGAGTCGTATATCTTCGATACTACGGAGTATGTATTCCAAGCAGTCTGCAACAGAAGTTCTTTCGAGTATTTTTTTGCTGTTGGTTTGTGTATCTTTGTAAGGTACGTAGCGTACTCGGTATAGCTCAGTTGTTGGCGTTCGATTAGTTTCGAGTCCCATAAGGTATGCAGGTTGGTGTTTTGCCCGAACCATCGTATTTTTATGGTGTTTCCTCCTTTGTCGGCACTACGTCCTAAGTGTAGTGGCTGGCACATATCTCCTATTAAGTGTATGAGAAACTTAAGGCTCTCGTTGTCGTTGGGGTTTTGTCGGAGCTTGCCGATGAGCCATATTATACGATACACACACTCGCCGTTGTCGGTCGATAGTATCTGTTTGTCAAACTCTTGTCGGCTCAGACCGTCGTCGAGATTGACGTAGTGCCAAACGTTGTATTTGTCGTAAGCTTTATCCGATTTTACGAAGTCTGCCCAATTTGCTGCCATAGCCACGCTATAATCGTTCAGAACAGCCTCTACTCTTGATTTTGCCTCAGGCGATAGTATGTTGCTTGCCATCTCGCCGATGATTCGATGTCCGTATTGCCCCCAAGCGTGTAGTTCGGAGGGCGATAGGCATATTAGTAATATTGCGATATTTAATGCGAAATACTTTTTCATTTTTTGGTGTTGCTTTAATTGATTGGTAAAATAGACGCTTTATTCGAAAATATTCATATCTTCTTTATATACAGGGCTCTGTATCGATAAGAATTTGAGCACACTATGGAACACATAGTTCTGACACAGATTGTCGATGTTTTTTACCTGAGTATTACTATCAGATACCCAGACGATAAAAGGTATCTCGTACTGCTCTTTGGGAGCGAACTTCATTGGTACGCCGTGCATATATAGTTTTTTCTCGCCGAGCGACTCTCCGTGGTCTGATACGAATATCATTGTACTCTTGTAGTCGGTGAGGCTCTTTAAGTCTTCGATGATTTTATGTAAAAGGTAGTCGGTGTATACTATCGTGTTGTCGTAGGCGTTCATAAGCTCTTCCGCCGAACATTTACTAGGCTCTACACTATTGCAGACGGGCGAGAATGTCTCGAACTGTGGCGGATATTTTTTGCTGTAGCTCGGACCGTGGCTTGTACTTGTGTGTAATATTATCAATATCTTATTGTTATCGCTTTGGCGGATAGTCTCTTTCAGTCCGCATATCAGTATCTCGTCGTAGTCGCCGATATTGCAAGTGTCGTATCGGTGCAGGTAGTCGTAGTTCTGATATTTTTCTATATGTATGGGCGGTTCGCCCCAGTTTGTAGTACGCCAAACGACATCTACTCCATTGCGGTATAGATAGTTTGGGAGTATCTCGTAGAGTTTGTTGGTGTTTTCGTGTTCGAGTATGCACTTTATGCCTGCTCGAGTGTATGTTGCGCACGAATTGGCTTTGAATGCACGTATATTTTCGGTCTTCGAGAGCAGAGGATTGGTGTTTTTGTCGTATCCGTATAGCGAAAAGTTCTGTCTACGAGCCGATTCGCCGATTACAAGCACTACTATTGCTTTTTCGTTGTTTTTTATTGTGGCGTCGGGTAGAGGTATTTCTTTGCGGTTGTTGCGATATTTGTGGATATAGTGTATGGGGATATTCACCGAATACGACCAAGGCATAGTAAGCCCGCCGAGCTGAGTAGAGTATTTGTCGATCCATAGCCAACTGCTCGAGTTGGTGAAAATCATTATTATGATGAAAACAAAAGCGACAACGGCATTTATGACAAATACCTTCAGACGCTCCTTCTTTATCTTTACGAAATATATACATACGCTCGGTAATATGCCAAGTAGCAGTATGTACACAAACAGCGTAGGCGATAAGAAACTTGTCGCTTCTTTGAGATTGGTATTCAGGACGTTGCCTATCATACTTTCGTCTAATATTATATTGTACTTATTTACGAAGTACAATGCTACAGAGTTGAGTATGAAGAATATGATTAATACCACTTTTCCTGCTATACGCGATAAAAACGTTATGATATAAAATACGAAGGCGTTGGCAATGAGCATTGTAACCGAAAGTCCGATGATTATCTCCATACCGCTCTTAGCTTGGCTATCGACGTGGTTTAATACGAAGCCGAAGAAAGGTATATGAAACAATACGATAGTAAGCAGACTCGCGACGCCTACAAACAATACAAGAGGTATCTCTTTATTTACTTTTTCCAATATATTCTTTAGTAATTGCATAAATAGAAATTATTATACTTATAAGCGATATGTAAAAGATTATTAGTCCGTTGTGTGTTATTTTCAGTATTACAGCTATAGCCGTGCCTACGAGTAGCAGTATCAGTATCGGTCGGTACTTTATTTTGCCTATCCAGCCAAATACAGCTGGAAAACGCCTATCGAACAGTATTCCCAATATTCCCGAGGTGTAACCAATTATGGCACCGACGATTATATCGAGAGGGTAGTGTGCCCCTACTCCTATGCGGCTCAGTACGATTAGCGTTCCCACAGATAGCAGCAGCAATCCCCATAATACTCTCTTCGAGCGGCTTTGAGGTAAGAAGGCAAATAGTAATACAGTCAGTACGGTAAATACCGTAATTGAATGCCCCGACGGACAACTTGCATAGCCCCATATAGGTTCTCCTATTATGTTGAAACTATCGCTGCCGAAGTATTGTGCCGGACGAGGTACACTGAATATCATCTTCGATATCTTCGACAGTATCCCCGATGCTATGGAGCCTGCCACAAGAGCGCTCCACATATTAGGGGCATAACGTATGAATATCGCTATGAGCGACATGATTATCATACTGTTGCCGAGCTGTGTGATATTGTACTGCAACGACGGATATTGCGATAATACACTATTGATAGAGATAAAGACACCTCTTTGCAGTTCGGCATAGCCTTCGGCAGACAGTGCCCCGTTTAATAGCAAAAAAGCCACCACCGCAGCGATAGCTATTATCGGTAGTATAAGCAGGTTGGGGCTTAATCTTGCGTAGTTGTTGCAGACGGTAGTATTTATATTTACAGTATTTGTATCGAGCATATTATTGCTTTTGCGGTATATAATTATATTGCTCTATAGACTATATTTGTGCGCAAAGTTAAAAGTTTTTCTTCGTTTTTTGTAAAAAACATTCTTTTGTCGTCTGATATTTTTTTGATACCTTTGGGAAAAATTTCACAGGTT